>JAWVYK010000028.1:0-16688 GCA_033722755.1 Rhodovibrionaceae bacterium
CTTGAGGCCGCGTTCGCCCACGATGGTGTCGTAGCCGTCCGGCAGGGCCTCCACGAAGTCGTGGATGCGCGCCAGCTTCGCCGCCTCGATCACCTCCTCGTGCGGGGCCTCCGGCCGGCCGTAGGCGATGTTGTAGCGGATGGTGTCGTTGAACAGCACGGTGTCCTGCGGGACGATGCCGATGGCCGCGCGCAGGCTGGCCTGCGTCACGTCGCGGATGTCCTGGCCGTCGATGGTCACCCGCCCGCCGTCCACATCATAGAAGCGGAAGAGGATGCGGCTGATGGTGGACTTGCCGGCGCCCGAGGGGCCCACCAGCGCCACCGAGCGCCCGGGCGGCACCGCAAAGCTGACGCCATGCAGGATCGGCCGGCGCGGATCGTAGCCGAAGTCGACATCTTCGAACGCAATCGCGCCGCCCGAGATTTGCAGCGGCTTGGCGCCCGGGCGGTCCTGAACCTCCGGATGCTCGCGCAGCAGGGCGAACATCACCTCCATGTCGACCAGCGACTGCTTGATCTCGCGGTAGACCGTGCCCAGCAGGTTGAGCGGCATGGCGAGCTGCAGGATGTAGGCGTTGACGAGGACGAAATCGCCGACCGTCATGGTCCCGGCGACGACGCCGCGCGCGGCCATTATCATCATCAGCGTCAGGCCGCCGGCGATGATCAGCGCCTGTCCCGAGTTGAGCGCCGAAAGGCTCACCCGGCTGCGGATTGCCGCGTCCTCGTAGCGCGCCAGGCCCTCGTCGTAGCGCCGGGCCTCGTGGCCCTCGTTGCCGAAGTACTTGACCGTCTCGTAGTTCAGCAGGCTGTCGATGGCCTTGGTGTTGGCCTCGCTGTCGGCCTCGTTCATACGGCGGCGAAAGGCGATGCGCCACTCCGTCACCTTGAAGGTGAAGACCACATAGCCGCCGATGGTCAGCAGCGTGACCGTGCTGAAGCGCCAGTCGAAGAGGCCCCAAAGAATGCCGGCGACCAGCAGCATCTCGACGATCGTGGGCACCACGTTGAACAGCACGAAGAACAGCAGGAACTCGATGCCGCGGGTGCCGCGCTCGATGGCGCGCGACAGGCCCCCGGTCTGCCGCTCCAGATGAAAGCGCAGCGACAGCCGGTGCAGGTGCTGGAAGGTGGCGAGCGCCACCCGGCGCATGGCGTTCTGGGCGACGCGGGCGAAGACCGCATCGCGGGCCTCGGCAAAGCCCTGCGCGCCCACCCGCGCCAGGCCATAGGCCAGCAGCAGGCCCAGCGGCAGCGCCAGCGCCGTGGCGTCGACCGAAAGCGCATCGACGGCGTTGCGCAGGATGATCGGCACGAAGACGCTGGCGAGCTTGGCCGCCACCAGCAGCACGAGCGCGATGACCACCCGCGTGCGCAAGTCCGGCCGCCCGGCGGGCCATAAATGCGGCAGCAGAGCGCCGAGAGTCTTCAGGTGCTGGGACCAGCGAACCTCGCCGGACGGCAACGTCGTCGGCCGCATGGCCCCTCCTCAGGGCGCGAAACGGGTGGGCCGCCTCCTATTGCGCGTGGCCGATCGAGCGGCTGAGCAGCAGGTACAGCTTGCCGACATCGGCGGTCATGAACGTCTGGCTCAGGACCTGATCCGGGTCGGCGTCGTTGGCCTGGCGCAACAGGTTTTCGAACTGTTGAATATAGCGGTTCGCTTGCGTGCGGAAACGCTCGTCTCGCTCAAATCTTTCCTCGATCTCCTTCAGCGTGAAGCGGTCGCGGTGGCGCACCAGCCAGCGCGTGAAGGCGGAACGGTCGCCGCGGCGGTAGCTGCGCCACAGCTCGTCCGGCACATCGCTGTCGAGAATGCCGGAGATGTCGATGGCCGAGGAATTGAGATCCTCCACCACCACGGCGGCGGAGCGCAGGAAGACCTCGCGCTTCGAATCCACCTGGTTCTGCTCCAGCGTGCGGGCCTGGATGGCGGCCTCCTCGGAGGCCTGCGCCATGGCCATGGCCTGCTCGCGGATGACCTGGCTGACCTCTTCCAGGCGACCGGTCATCTCCTCGGTCATGCGGTCGAGGTTCTGGGTGCGCGTGTCGATTGCCTTGCCGACGTCCTCCGCCCGGTCGAACGCCTTGTCGGAGGTTTGCTTCAGCGCGTTGGCCCGGGCCTCTGCGGCGCGCCCGATCTCCTGGATTTCCGCCTTCAGCGCGCGGCCCGTCTGCGACAGCGACTGCGCCTGCGCGGCAAGCTCCTTGCGGATGTCGACGCTCGTTTCGCGGGCGTTGCTCGCGGCGTTGAGCAGCGCCTTCGCCTGGCCGCCGAAGTTGGCGCCCACGGATTCGGCGAGCGCCTTGAGGTCCGTGATCGTGTGGTCCAGGTCCTTGATCTCGGACTGCATGCCGGCGCGCAGCTGCGCGGTTTCCTCGCGCGCGGTCTTGGCGGCTTCGGCAAGCTGCTCGGCCTGCCGGCGGAAGGAAATGGCCAGCGCCTCCGATCCCTCCATCGCCATGCGCAGGTTGCCGGTGAGCTGATGCGCGCGTGACTCCATCATCTCTCCCACACGCGACAGGTCGTGCATGGCGCGCTTGGAGACCTCGTCCAGCGTATTGACCTGCTGGCGGAAGTTCTCGCCGGCAATGTCCGCGCGCTGGGCGGCATGGTCGGCCGCCTCTCCAACGGCGGCGATCTGAGGGGTCAGCTCGGCGCCGGCCTCGCGGATGCGCTGGCGCGCCTGCTCGACCGCCTCGGCCAGGCGTTGGCTGTCCTTCACCGCGATGTCGCCCAGATGCTCGCCCACCTCGTCGATGACCGACGTCAGGCGCTTCGACACCGCCTCCACCGACTGGTGCAGCTCGCCGGACTGGCCCCGGAACGACTCGCCGATGCGCTGCGCGTGCGCCGCCGCCTCGTCGAAGACGGCACGCGCCTCGTGGGTCTGGTTCTGCAGCACAGTGGCAACGTTGCGCGCCCGCTCGCCGGCCTGGGCCGAAAGCTCGTCCAGCGCGCTGGCCTGATCCTCCAGCATTTCGCGCAGCCGCTGCGTGCGGCTTCCGGTGCGCTCGGTGGCGCTGTCCAGTTCCTTCACCTGGGCCGCGACCAGCTCGCGGATGCGCCGGCTGCGCTCTTCAACCGCCTCGCCGATCTCCGCCAGGGCCTGCGCGTCCTTGTGCAGTTGCTGGCCGACGCCCTCGCTGATGGTGCGCAGGCGCTCGGCCGTGCGCTCGGTCTCCTGGGCCTGCGTGGTCAACTGCGTGTGCACGCCCTCGCTCATCTCGCGCGCCTTGGTCGTGGCGCGGTCCAGTTCCTTGAGAGGCTGGTCCAGCGCCTCGCCGAACATGGGGCCGAGACTTTTCGCGCGCTCCAGCATTTGCTGACCGACGCGGTCGATCTCCGCGATCGGCGACTGCAGCGTCGCCGAGAGCGCATCGGCGGTGGCGGAGGCGTGCTCGGCGGCCTCCGACAATGCGGCGGTGTGCGAGTCCACGGCGCTGCGCGAGCGCTCCAGCATGTCGGCGATGCGCGCCTCCATGCTCTCGATCGCGGCCATCTGCGCATTCAGGCTCTCGCGCACGCCGTCGGCCTGGTGCGCGGCGCGCTCCCCGGCGCCGGACAGCTCGCGGTGCTGATCGCGCAGGCTGTCCCGCATGCCGGACAACCGCTCCGACAGGGTTTGCGAGGCGCCTTCCAGCATCTTCGCCTGCTGGCGCAGGGAATCGGTGAGTTCGTTCACCCGGTCGCTGGCGTCCGAGGCGGGATAGGTGATCTCGCGCAGCCGCGAGATCAGCTCGCGCGTCTCCTTGCGCATCACCTGCGCCCGCACGAAGGTCAGCAGGATCAGCCAGACGATGGCCACGGGCGCAGCGATGCCCGCCAGGATCAGCGCCACCTCGTGCGGCAGCATGACTTCCAGGTTGTGCCAGCCGACGTAGTCGCCGACATACCAGTAGGACAGGCCAAGCCAGACCCCGGTCAGGATCAGGCCGGCCAAGGCGGCCCCCGTTGCCGCCTTCGTAACGACGTTGTTCATGGTCCCCAGGCCCCACGCCCCCTTTTTCCCGCGCACGCCCCCGCGCGCCACTAGGCCGCTTCGCGACGCTGCTTCACGAGTCCCAGAATCTCATGCGCCGCGTGCGGAATGTTGGTGCCCGGCCCGTAGATGGCCGAAACACCCAGATTCATCAGGTGGTCATAGTCCTGCGGCGGGATGACGCCGCCGCAAATGACGATGATGTCGTCGGCGCCCGCCTTCTTCAGCTCCTCCATGAGCTGCGGCACGAGCGTCTTGTGCCCCGCCGCCTGGCTGGAAACGCCGATGATGTGGACGTCGTTCTCGATGGCCTGGCGGACGGCTTCCTCCGGGCTCTGGAACAGCGGACCCACATCCACGTCGAAGCCGATATCGGCGAAGGCCGTGGCGATCACCTTGGCGCCGCGGTCGTGGCCGTCCTGGCCCAGCTTGACCACCAGCATGCGCGGGCGCCGGCCTTCCTCCTTGGCGAACTTCTCGACTTCCTGCTGGATTTTCATGAAACCCTCGTCCCCTTCGTAGGCGGAGCCGTAGACGCCGCTGATCGAGCGGATGGTCGCCCGGTGGCGCGAGAAGACCTTTTCCAGCGCATCGGAAATCTCGCCCACGGTGGCGCGCGCCCGCGCGGCCTCCACCGACAGCGCCAGCAGGTTGTCCTCGCCGCTCTCCGCGGCTTGCGTCAGCGCCTCGAGCGCCTTGTCGCAGGCGGCCTGGTCGCGGCTATCGCGCAGTTTCTTCAGCCGTTCGACTTGGCTGTTCAGCACCTTGGTGTTGTCGATATCGAGGATGTCGATGGCGTCCTGTTCGCCGCGGCGGTACTTGTTGACGCCGACGATCACGTCCTCGCCGCGGTCGATGCGCGCCTGGTGGCGGGCGGCCGCCTCCTCGATGCGCATCTTCGGCATGCCGCTTTCCACGGCCTTGGTCATGCCGCCCATGTCCTCGACCTCGTCGATCAGCTTTTCCGCCTCGCGCACCAGGCTGGCGGTCAGGGCCTCCACGTAGTAGCTGCCGGCCAGCGGGTCGACGACGTTCGGCACGCCGGTCTCGTGATAGAGGATCAGCTGCGTGTTGCGGGCAATGCGCGCGGAATGGTCGCTTGGCAGGGCGACGGCCTCGTCCAGCGCGTTGGTGTGCAGCGACTGCGTGCCGCCCAGCACGGCGGCCAGCGCCTCGTAGGCCGTGCGCACCACGTTGTTGTAGGCGTCCTGCTCGGTCAGGCTGACGCCCGAGGTCTGGCAGTGCGTCCTGAGCGCCAGCGACTTCGGGTCCTTGGGGTCGAACTGCTTCATCAGCTTGGCCCAAAGGAAGCGCGCGGCGCGCAGCTTGGCGGCCTCCATGAAGAAGTTCATGCCGATGGCGAAGAAGAACGACAGGCGCGGGGCGAAGCGGTCGACGTCGAGGTCCTTGGACAACGCCGCGCGCACGTATTCCAGCCCGTCGGCCAGCGTGAACGCCAGCTCCTGCACCGCCGTCGCGCCGGCTTCCTGCATGTGGTAGCCGGAGATCGACACCGAATTGAACCGCGGCATGTGCTCGGCGGTGTACTCGATGATGTCGGCGACGATCCGCATCGAGGGCTCTGGCGGATAGATGTAGGTGTTGCGGACCATGAACTCCTTGAGGATGTCGTTCTGGATGGTCCCGGACAGCTTGTCCTGGCTGACCCCCTGCTCCTCGGCGGCGACGATGTAGCCGGCCATCACCGGCAGCACTGCGCCGTTCATGGTCATCGACACGCTCATCTCGTCGAGCGGGATGCCGTCGAAGAGGACCTTCATGTCCTCCACGGAATCGATCGCAACACCGGCCTTGCCGACGTCGCCGACGACACGCGGGTGATCGGAATCGTAGCCCCTGTGCGTGGCGAGGTCGAAGGCCACCGAGAGGCCCTTCTGGCCGCCTTCCAGCGCGCGCTTGTAGAAGGCGTTCGACTCCTCCGCCGTGGAGAAGCCGGCATACTGGCGGATGGTCCACGGCCGGTTGGCATACATCGTGGCGCGCGGACCGCGTGTATAGGGCGGGAAGCCGGGGATGCTGCCCGTCGTCTCCAGCCCTTCCAGGTCCTCGGCCGTATAGAGCGGCTTGATCTCGACGCCTTCGGGCGTCGTCCAGACGAGGTCGTCCGGATCGCGGTTTTTCAACTCTTCACGGGCGAGATCGCGCCAGTCTTCAACCGACTTCTTCGGAAAATCTGCCAAGCTCGCAACCTCCTTGGATTTTTGAGGAATATACCCCGCCGCGGGCATTGCGTCCATCCGCCAGGAGGGTTACGGCGGCCAGGCCCGGGGGCCACAATCCAACCGCTCGCTTAACTGTTTGATTGTTCTGATAAAATCTTATGTCGCGCGAAGGTTGCGCGCCGCCGGCAAGGTGACGGTCGCGACGGTGCCGCCGGCGGCCGGGCTTTCCAGGGCGAGCGTTCCGCCATGCAATTCGGCGAGGTGGCGGGCCAAAGGCAGGCCGAGGCCGACGCCGCTGCGGCCGCGGCTGGGCCGTGCGCTGCCCTGGTCGAAGGGCTTCATCACCCGCTCCAGCTCGTCAGCGGGGATGCCGGGGCCGTCGTCCTCGATCGTGATCGTGATGCGCCCGTCGCCGTCCTCGCCGGCGCCAAGGCGGACCTGGCCGCCGGGGATCGCAAATTTCGCCGCGTTCGTCAGCAGGTTCAACACGATCTGACGCAGCGCGCAGGGATCCGCGCGCAACCGAAGGCTTGGCCGGCCGGGACCGATTTCCACGGACAGCGCGCTGGCATCGCTCTGCTCGCGCAGCATGACCACGCAGGCGTCGAAAATCTGGGCCAGATCGACCTCCGCCTCCTCCAGCCGGAAGCGCCCGCTTTCGATGCGCGCGAGGTCCAGCAGGTCGGAGACCAGCGCGTGCAGGTGCAGGCCGCTGGTATGAATCCCATCCACGTAGTCGCGGTAGCGTTCGTCGCCGAGCGGCCCGTAGGCCTCGCGCGCCAGCGCCTCGGAAAATCCGATGATCGCGTTGAGCGGCGTGCGGAACTCGTGGCTGACGTTCGCCAGAAAAGTGGACTTGGCGCGGTCGGCTTCCTCGGCCGCCTGCTTCGCAACAAGCAGCCGGCGCTCCGATTCCTCGTGCGCGCGCATGTCGTGAGCGAGGATCAGCAGGCAACTGCGCCCCTGCAGCTCGAATGTGGAGGCGGAAATCTCGACGGGAATGAAGCTGCCATCGCGCGTGCGGCAGGACAGGCCGTCCTTGCGCGCCCGTCCGCATTGCCAGACCTGCTCGGAGAACGCCCGCACCTTGGGCATGTCACGGGGATGAAGGGTCCGCATCGGCAGGCCGCGCAGCTCCTCGCGCCGATAGCCCAGCATGCGGCAGGCCTCCGCATTGGCGTCGAGAATGCGCTCGCTGGCCAGGTCGACGACAAACATGGCGTCGTAGGCGCCGTCGAAAGCGAGCCCCAGGCCAGCCTGCAGGACTCCGGATTCGCCGCCCTCGAATGTTGGTTTCGGTTCGTTACCCATGCGCGGCGCCGCCCCGATGTGCGATCAAAAATGCAGATTAACTGATATGTCTTTACCGGACGTTAACACTGGTAAACGCGCGGGAATGCGGCAAATCCGCTTCGGGGCGCCTCACCAGACCAGCGCGGGCATGACGCCCACAGGCCGCACGCCCGCCGCCCGGCAGGCCTCGTCCACGCGCGCCGCCGACGGGCGCTCGCCGGGCCCGGCGCCCAGCTCGTCGGCGTGAATGCCGCCGCTGATGAAGAGCCCGTCGATCCCCGCGGCCCTGGCGCCGGCCATGTCGGTGCGCAAGGAATCGCCGACGGCGAGGATGCGGGATTTGGGCACGGCGTCCATCGCGGCGAAGCAGCGCTCGTAGACGCCCGGATCGGGCTTGCCGTGGAAGCGCACGACGCCGCCCATCTCGCGGTAGCGCTCGGCGATGGCGCCGGCGCAGATCTCCGCCCGGCCGCCGCGGATCACCAGCAGGTCCGGATTGGCGCAGACCATCGGACGATCGAGCGACAGGGCCTCGTCCAGCAGCGCCTGGAAGTCCTCGACCCGGGCCTCCGGCGCGCCGGGGCCGGTGTTCAGGATGAAATCGGCGGCCTCCAGGCTCGCCACCGGTTCGAGGCCGTTGCCCTGAAGCAGGTCGCGGTCGCGCGCCGGACCCAGGTGAAGGACCTTCGCGCCGAGGCCGGCGTAGAACGCGTCGTCCCTGGCCTTCAGGTGTCGCCAGGTGTCCTCCCCCGAAGAGACGACCGTGTCGCTCAAGGCCGGGTCGATTCCCAGCTCGGTGTTGCGCCGGCGGACGGTCTCCGCCCGGCGCGGCGCGTTCGATAGAATCGCGATTGCGCAGCCGCGCGCTTTCAGCTGGCGCAGACAGTCCACCGCCTCGGGAAAGGCGTTGACGCCGTCGTGCAGGACGCCCCAGAGATCCATGACATAGCCGTCGTAGTCATCTGCAATCTCGCGCAGGCCGGCCGGATGCGCGATCGCCGGCATTACGGCGTGGGGCGAGCTGTCGTCTCGGGCGTTCATGCCTGTGCGTGTCCGCAGTCCGTTTGCAAGGGGATTTCCGCAAGCGCGCGACCTGATATACAGACCGGCCCCCAAAAATCCAACACGGCACAAAGGAAAGGACCGAGCTTCCCATGAGCAAAGAGGACGTCACGATCTACCATAATCCCCGGTGCAGCAAGTCGCGCCAGACCCTGACGCTGCTGCGGGACCGGGGGATCGAGCCGCAGGTGGTCGAGTATCTGAACGCGCCGCCGGGGCCGGCCGAACTTGCGCGCGTGCTCGACCTGCTCGGCATGGAGCCGCGCGAGCTCATGCGCAAAAAGGAAGCGCCCTACACCGAGCTGGGGCTGGACGATGCGGACAAAAGCCGGGAGGAGCTGATCCGCGCAATGTGCGACAATCCCATCCTGATCGAGCGGCCGATCGTGCTGGCCGGCGGCAAGGCGGCGCTCGGCCGCCCGCCGGAGGCGGTGCTGGACATCCTCTGAGGCCGCGCCAGGCCTAGCGGTGGTCGGCGCCGACGGCGTCGGCCAGGCGGGTGAAGCCGTCGGCGGCCAGCAGACCGGACAACTCCACCTTGATGGCGGCAATCAGCGAAGGGCCTTCGTAGACCAGTCCGGTGTAGAGCTGCACCAGCGAGGCGCCGGAACGAATCTTGGCATAGGCCTCGGCGCCGCTGCCCACGCCGCCAACGCCGATGAGCGGCAGGCTGCCGTCCAGCCGGGCATAGACCTGGCGCAGCACCTCGGTCGAAAGCGCGAAGAGCGGCCGTCCCGACAGGCCGCCGGTCTCCGCCCTGTGGCGGCTCTTCAGGCCCTCGGGCCGGCTGATCGTCGTGTTGGAGACGATAAGCCCGGCCAGCCCCGTCTGCCGCGCCACCGCGGTGACGTCGTCAAGGTCCGCCTCGTTCATGTCGGGCGCGATCTTGACCAGCACCGGCGGGTGCGTGGGCGTCGCCTCCCTGGCCTCGATCACCGCTTCGACCAGCGCCGTCAGTTCACCCCGGCCCTGCAGCGCGCGCAGACCCGGCGTGTTCGGCGAAGACACGTTGATCGTCAGATAGTCGGCATAAGGCGCCATGCGCCGCGCGCCTTCGGCATAGTCGGCCGCCGCGTCGTCGCTGTCCTTGTTCTTGCCGAGGTTGACGCCGACAATGCCGGGCAGGCCCTTCTCGCGCCAGGCGGCAATGTTGCGCTCCGCCGCGTCGAGCCCGGCGGAGTTGAAGCCGAGGCGGTTGATCACCGCGCGGTCCTCCTGCAGCCGGAAGACGCGCGGGCGCGGGTTGCCCGGTTGCGGCCGCGGGGTGACGGTGCCCACCTCCACGAAGCCCAGGCCCTGGGCCAGCATCGGCCCGATGGCCTCGGCATCTTTGTCGAAGCCCGCGGCAAGGCCCAGCGGGTTTGGAAAGGCGAGCCCGAAGGCGTCGACGGCGAGCGCCGGGTCCTCCGGCCGCCGCGCCTTGGCAACGACTCCGGCCTTCAGCGCCGTCAGGGTCAGCCGGTGGGCGCGCTCCGGCTCGAGCCGGTGCAGGAGCGCGAGGCCGAGGATTTCCCCAATGGACATGGGCGCGCGGCCTTTGCCTCAGCCGTTGCCGGCCTGCGGCGCGCACTGCGGGCGCACGTGGGTGGGAAAGACGTGCTTGCCCTCGGCCGTCAGCGGCAGTTCGTCGATCCGCTTCACCGCGTCGACCGGCAGCGGCCCGTAGAGATGCGGGAAGAACTCGCCGCCCCGCGATCCGCCGGCGGCCGCCTCCCAGGCCAGCGCCGGGCCCAGCGCCTCGACCGGCACGCTCAGCAGCAGCAGGTCGGCCTCGCCGGCGCGGTGCTTGGCGGCGCTTTCGGCCACCTGCGCGGCGGTGGAAAAATGGATGAAGCCGTCGCGCAGATCGTCGGAGGAGCCCCGGTAGGCGCCCGCCTTCTTCGCCGCCTCCCAGTCGGAGAGGCGGCAGAGGACGTAGACATACTCGGGCAAGGGGTCGGGCGCGGCGCTCATGATGCGCGCGAGCCTAGCGCATTGCCGGGAAGGAGGGTAGTCGGGCCGTGGGCTTTCGCACCCGCCTCACCGTCCCATGCCGCGCCATTTGTCGAAGGAGCGCGCGCCGGTGTAGCCGAGATAGCCGGCGCCGAAGAGCCACCACAGGCTCTCCGGAATGGCGGCCAGCAGGCGGGCGATGTTCTCGGCCGCCTGCGCCACCTCCGCCGGCCACCAGATGCCGGCCACGCCGCCGGCGAAGGTGAGGCCGATCACCGCATACATGACGTAGAGGAAGGTGGGGCGCGCGCGGCTGGTCCAGGGGTCGGCGGAGTTGGCCTCAGCCAGGATGGCGGAGAGCTGCTGCTGCATGGTCGCCAGCTCGCCCTGCTGCTCGAGGGCCATCAGCCTGGCCTTGGCGGCGGCCTTCTCCTCCTCGGTCTCGAAGAGGTTGTCGATGAGCTCGCCCGCCAGCGCGGCCAGCGGGCCCGCGAGAATTCCGATCATGGCTTTTGCTCCTCTCGCTGCGGATAGAACAGAAAGTCGCCCGCCTCGAAGACCGGCGCGCGCCCGCGCGCCCAGCGCGGATAGTTCCAGCGCCGGTGCCAGCGCGTGGCCCCGCCGGTGGGGTCGGCGATCGCATTGGCCTGGAGGCGCGCGACGATCCGCCGGCAAAGCGCATGGACGGGATCGTCCGCCGAGGGGGCGGCCGCGGGCTCTGGCAGGTTTCGGCCGCTGCGCTGCGCATTGAGGGCGGCGGCCGCCAGCGCGGTCAGCACCGCCTGCGATTCGCCGCGGTGGCGCTGCGCCAGGGTCCGCGCCAGCCCTGCGGCCAGCGCTTCCCGCTCAGCCGCTTTTCCGCCGGGCACGAGACGCACGCTCATGTCCGCCCCCCGCCGCGGCGCACCGCAACGCCGTCGAGCTTCATCTCGATGCGCACCAGGTGCTCGGTCAGCCGTCGCTCGGCCTCCTTCAGTGCGGGGATGGAGGCATAGGTCTGCGCCACCTCCAGCTTGTAGGCGGAAAGCTGCTCGCGCAGCTGCTCGTGCGCACCCTCGGCCTCGCGGTGCTGTCGCTCCAGTCCGCGGAAGACCTCGTGACGGGTGCGCCAGATCAGCAGGAACAGCCCGGCCAGCACCGGGAGCTCGCGGCATCGGCAGAGCCAGAACCAGGCGGCCTCCGCGGTCTCGAAAGGTTCGCCCGACAGGCTGACGGGACGCGGCGAAAAGCGCTGACGCATGAAAATCTCCCCCGAACGGATCGCTATGGCGGCATGGGAACGAAACATGAACTTATGCCCGTGCCAGCCGATGTCAAGCTAAAATCGGATCATTTTCCTAATGCATGAATTGTGTTTTTCTATGACCATGTTCCCATGCTGCGCCATGCCGATATCTGGCGGGCCATCGATGCCCTCGCGGCCAAGTACGGAATGTCTCCATCCGGGCTTGCACGGCGCGCCGGATTGGACCCGACGACCTTCAACAAGTCCAAGCGCGTGACGGCCGAGGGCAAGCTGCGCTGGCCGAGCACGGAGTCGGTGGCCAAGATCCTGTCGGCCACGGGGGCCTCGCTGGCCGAGTTCGTGGCCCTGGTGGGCGAGGAGAATGCCGGCGCGCTCGCCCAGCGCATCCCCGTCATCGGCTATGCGCAGGCCGGACAGTCGGGATTTTTCGACGACGCCGGCTTTCCCGTCGGCACCGGCTGGGACGAGGTCCTTTTCCCGCACATCGGCGACCAGCACGCCTACGCGCTGGAGGTTTCCGGGGATTCCATGGCGCCGGTTTACCGGGACGGCGACATCATCGTGGTCTCGCCGGGCAGCAGCCTGCGCCGCGGCGACCGCGTCGTGCTGAAGACGACGGACGGCGAGGTCATGGCCAAGGAGCTGGTGCGCCAGACCGCGCGCAAGATCGAGCTTTCCTCGATCAACAAGACGCACGACGACCGCACCGTCGCCGCCGACAAGGTGGCGTGGATGGCGCGCATCATCTGGGCCAGCCAGTAAGCCGCCCGCAGGGTCGGCGAACGCGCCGGCAGTTTTCATGCCCCGCGCCCGCCACCGGAATACCCGGTTGCCGACCTGCTCCCGCACAAGCGCGCGCGTCCGCCGCCCGCTTTTTTCTTGACTTTCCAGGCAAACTAGGATAATAATCACAGGCTGTTTGGCGGAGGCGCGGAGCCATTCCATGACGGCTCAGGAATATTTCTACGATGGGCCCCTGCCGGGAAGAGCCCGACTTGCGGAGGCCATGGGCGGGCCGACCGCACTGCGCCGGGCCGAGGCCTTGGTGCGCAGCCGCACCATGGACCGTCTTGCGCTCTCGGTCGTTGTGCGCCTGGCCGCCGCGCGACGGGCCGATCCGGACGAGGCCGAGCTCCGTGCGCCCTGCGATGCAGCCGCGCTCGCCGCTTACCGCCACGCGGGCCTCGCCTGCCTGAGTTTCGCCGCTGCGCCGGCGCACTGCAGCCGCCGCGCGTAATCGTTTCCGCAAAAAAAGCCTCGGCAGGGCATTGGCTGCTTTGCCAGGTTTGGAAAAGCCATGCTACGGTTTTCCATTGTCGCCGGCGCCGGCCGAAGCGCCTGCCCGATCGGGGTCCCGGTGGCCAAGACGAAAAACAGACTCCAGGGAAGGACGGCGAAGATGGCGGCGATTCACTTCGTCAATGGCCAGTGGCTCGAGGGCAACCCGCCGATACTGGGGCCGATGTCGCACGGAATGTGGATGGCCTCCACGGTGTTCGACGGCGCGCGCGCCTTCGAGGGCGTGGCCCCCGACCTCGACCTGCACTGCCAGCGGCTGGTGGATTCAGCCCACGCCATGGGCCTGCGCCCGATCCTGACCGCGGCGGAGATCCTGGAGCTGGCGCACGACGGCATCGGCCGCTTTGCCCGCGACGCGGAGCTCTACATCCGGCCGATGTTCTGGGCGGAGGAAGGCTTCGTCGCGCCGGACCCGGAAACCACGCGTTTCTGCCTGACCATCCATGAGTCGCCGCTGCCGAAACCCACGGGTCTGGCCGTCTGCCTGTCGTCGTTCCGCCGGCCCCTGCCCTCCATGGCGCCGACCGACGCCAAGGCTGCCTGCCTCTATCCGAACTCCGGCCGGGCGCTGCGGGAGGCGCAGAAGAAGGGCTTCGACAACGCCGTCGTGCTGGACGGCCTGGGCAATGTCGCCGAGCTGGCGACGGCCAACATCTGGATCGCCAAGGAGGGCGCGGCGCATACGCCGGTGCCCAACGGCACCTTCCTGGACGGCATCACCAAGCGGCGCACGGTCAGACTGCTGCGCGAGGCCGGGATCACGGTTCACGAACGCACCATCCGCTTCCCGGAACTGCTGGAGGCCGACGAGGTCTTTTCCACGGGCAACTACGGCAAGGTCATGCCGATCGTCAGGGTGGAGGACCGCGACCTGCAGCCCGGCCCGATCTACAACAAGGCGCGCGAGCTCTACTGGACCTGGGCGCACGGCGGCTGAGCGCCGCGGGCGGAAGGGCCGTCAGCCGGCGGCGAGGTCCTCGCCGGCCAGCGCGCGGTTCATCAGGTCCTTGAAGTTCTCCAGCCCGTAAAGCGCGATGAACGAGCCCATGCGCGGCCCCTGCTCCTGGCCCAGCAGCACCTCGTAGAGCGCACGGAACCAGTCGCGCAGGTTCTCGAAATCGTGGCGCTTGCCGACCTCGTAGACGGCCGTCTGGTAGGTCTCGGACTCCGCATCCGCCGGCAGCGCCGAAAGCTCGCCCAGCAGATCCTCCATCGCCGCGCGCTCGCGCTCGTCCGGGGCGCGGTAGCGTTTCGCCGGCTTGACGAAATCCTGGTAGTAGCGGATCGCCGTGCCCACGAGGCGGTCGAGGAAGGGCGCGCTCTGCGGGCTCGCATCGGGGTCGTAGCGGGAGATGAAGCCCCAGAGCACCGCGCGGTCCTCGGTGTTGGCCGCACTCGCCAGGTTCAGCAGGATCGAGTAGCTGAGGCCCGACTCCTCGCGCGGCGGCGCGCCGTTGTGGATGTGCCACACCGGGTTCTCCACCTGGCGCTCGGGCGGCTCGCCCGGAAACTTGCGCAGGAAGGTGAGATAGTCGTCCGCGGTCTTGGGGATGACGTCGAAGTAGAGCCGCTTGGCCGCGCGCGGCTTCTGGTACATGAACAGCGACAGGCTCTCCTCCGGCGCGTAGGTCAGCCACTCGTCGGCGGTCAGCCCGTTGCCCTTGGACTTGGAGATCTTCTGCCCCTCCTCGTCGAGGAACAGCTCGTAGTGGAAGCCCTCCGGCGGCCGGCCGTCCAGGATCTTGGTGATCCGGCTGCCGAGCTTCACCGATTCGATCAGGTCCTTGCCGGACATCTCGTAGTCGACGCCCAGCGCGTACCAGCGCATGCCCCAGTCCGGCTTCCATTGCAGCTTGCAGCGCCCGCCCGTGACAGGTGTTTCCACTCGGCTGCCGTCCTCGTCGATGTAGACGATGGTGCCGGCCTCGGCGTCGCGCTCGACCACCGGGACCTGCAGCACCCGCCCGGTCCTCGGGCAGACCGGCAGGAAGGGGCTGTAGGTCTTCTGCCGCTCCTCGCCCAGGGTGGGCAGCATGACCTGCATGATCTCGTCGTAGCGCTCCAGCACCTTGAGGAGCGCATGGTCGAAGCGGCCGGAGGTGTACCAGTCCGTCGAGGATTGGAACTCGTAGTCGAAGCCGAAGGAATCGAGAAATCGGCGCAGGCGCGCGTTGTTGTGATGGCCGAAGCTCTCGTGCTCGCCGAAGGGGTCGGGAATGCGCGTCAGCGGCTTGCCCAGATGCTCGGCCACCATCTCCCGGTTGGGGATGTTGTCGGGCACCTTGCGCAGGCCGTCCATGTCGTCGGAGAAGCAGAACAGCCGCGTCGGCACGTCCGACAGCCGCTGGAAGGCGTGGCGCACCATGGTGGTGCGCACCACCTCGCCGAAGGTGCCGATGTGCGGCAGGCCGGAGGGGCCGTAGCCGGTCTCGAACAGCACGTAGCCCTTCTCCGGCGTCTCCTCGCCCAGGCGCTCGACGATCTTGCGCGCCTCCTCGAAAGGCCAGGCGCGCGCCTGCTCCGCCAGCTGCCGTTCGTCGCTCATGCCGCTCTTTTCCGAAGGTCCGTTGTCGCGGGCGCGAACCTAGGCGCAAGCCCGATGGGCGTCAACGCCCTGGGCTGTGTCGAGCTGGCCGGCGCGCACCCAGCCAGCCAGCCGGTGCATCGAGGAATCGCCCCATTGCCATCCCTTGGCTGCCCCCGGGGCCCGGCATTTTTTCGTTCGCGCTGGGAAGGCGCCGGCGGCGGGCGCATTTCCTTGTCCGCTCATCCCTGGAAGGACGGCGACGAATGTTGAAGCGCCTCATGGCCGGGACTCGGCGAAGGTGGCTATAATCACCGTGCAGTTCACACCCCGGCGCATGCATGAGTTCCACCGCCCCTTCCTCCTCCTCCTCCTCGCCCGGTGACCCGGCCGCTCCGCTGCGTCTGCCGGCCGCGCCGGCGCTGGTTGCCGGCCTGACGGCGGCGCACTGGCTGTCGCCCGACGGCGAGACCGAGGAGATCGCGCTCAACGCCGCGCTCGCCCGCGCCCGGGCGGAGCCGCCGATGCTCTGTCACGGCCCGGCCACGGCCAAGCGCATGAGAGCCGAGCCCTTCCCCGCCTTCGACCTGCTGGAGCTTTTCGCCTTCGTGCGCCCGGCGCGCTTTTGCCCGCCCACCCCGCGCGGCCTGGCCGAAGCGCTGGGCCTGACCATGCCGACCAGCCATGCCGAAGAGGCGCTGGCGCTGGTTCACGCCGCCGGCGCGCTTTTGCGCGAGCTGGCCGCCGCCGACCCGCACAAGGAGCGCGACGCGCTGCCGATCGCCTGGACGCTGGCGCAGGCCGGCTGGTCGTGGGGACCCTTCGTCCTTCACGCGCTGGGCTATCGCGATGCGCAGATGCCGCCGCGCCGCGGCGTCGGACTGCGGGTCTGGGAGCGCCTGCCGGAGTGGCAGGAGCACGCGCCCGAGCCGCCGCCCGGCCACGAACCGGTCTCCGCCGCCGAGGCGCGCGCCCGCCTGGCCGAGCTGCTGGGCGAGGAAGCCGAGCCGCGCCCGCAGCAGGCGGACTATGCCTCGGCCACCGCGGCCGCCTTCCAGCCAAGGGTCCACGAGGATGCCCCGCACGTCGTCCTGTCCGAGGCCGGCACGGGCGTCGGCAAGACCCTGGGCTACATCGCGCCGGCCAGCGTCTGGGCCGAGAAGA
>JAWVYK010000029.1:0-16445 GCA_033722755.1 Rhodovibrionaceae bacterium
CACTCTTTGCGACAGAGCCGACCGCCTCCGGGGCAGGCCGGTGGACATTTGTCTAATTATCTCTGGATTTGCCCAGCATACGGCGACCCTCGAAAGGGCCGCCCCTTTGCCGGGATCGCGAAGCGGAAGGAAGCGGCTAGATCAGGCGCTGTAACCAGACCTCGTCGATAAGAAACACCTGCGCCAAAAGGCCGAAAATGCCACCGGCGATGATCAGGATCATCATGCCAAGTGGCGACTGGCTGCTGCGAAAAAAACCGCCCAGCAGAAAGCTCAGCAGCAAGCCGCCGAGCGCGCCGATCGCCGTCATGATGAGGCCGCCAACGAGATCTTCCGACATCTTTTCAGCTCTCCGACTTCTTGGGCCGTCCGGGACTAAGACCGCTTGGGTCCTGTCCGTGCAGCCCTACTCGCAGCGCCATTCTAGCAAACAGCTGGCGCCGCATCGCATGCGCATAGGGAGTGCTTCGACAGGGGCGTCCGTCTCTCTCCGGACTGTCAATCGCCGCCGCACGCCCGGCTACCAGCAGCTGCATTTTCGCAGGCGTTCTGCCGACCCTTACCGGCCGGGTCCTGGCCGCCGTAATTTCTGATGCCAGTCGAATCTCCGGCGCCTTCTGACGAATTGCCTGATTGGCTTCCGCCGCCGCCAGATTGCGCGCCGCCGCCTGCGCCCGCCGCCGCTTCCGATGCCGCTCCGCTTTCGCCGCCGCCGGAGGATGAAGCTCCGCTTTCACTGCCGCTGGAGGTTCCCCCAGCCACGCTGGAGTCCGATCCCCCAAGATAGGCGGCAGGGCGCGAGCCAAGCCCGTCGACCAACGCGGTGCCAAGCGCCAGCGCGCCGGCCAGTATGCCGCCCCCGATCAGGCTGAGCAGCAAAGCGTATTCGACCGATGCCGAGCCTTCATGCCGTCGCAGAAAAATAGCCGTTAATCCGCGCGCCTTTCGGCGGGCTGCCGGTTCGTCCCACGATATCCGCATGACCGCTGTCCCTTTCCGCGGTCCTCAATCCTGCACCAATATACAATAATATATGTGAATTTTGTATAAATCTATATCCCGTTTTCAGAGAAAGGCCAAATATGTCCCGGGAAACAGCACATTTCGGGTTCGCCATTCGCGTAAATTTAGTCGGTATTCCAGAAGAACAACGGACGTTGCGGTCGGGGCTTCGCCCGCGCGACCCTGAGCACCAGTGCTTTAGCGGACTGGTCTTCGCAGTTGGGGGTGGCTTCGACGATTGTGCCCCTGGGCGGCTCAGGTTTCGGGTTCCGCCCCGCGGTTCAGGTAGATGGCCGATTCGTCGAACTCGACATCGTCGCGCAGCTGCTGAAGGACTTCGCCTGCGGTGTCGTCACCCAGGTCGCGTGCCTGCTCCAGCAGGTCCATGACGGTCACCTCGTCGGGCGGCATGATGTCCGAGGTGAGATAGAGCATGGCGAGGTTCGTCATCGCCCGCGGCTCGCCGCGCTCGGCGGCCATTTCGTAGAAGCGCCTGGCCTCTTCCTTGTCCACGACCTGGTCGAGAATACCGTTGTCGTGTGCCAGCGCCACGTTGAGCGCGGCCTTGGAGCGGCCCAGTTCGGCAGCGCGCTGATAGTGCCGGAACGCTGCGCCGGCCTCCTCTCGCACACCCTCGCCGGTGATGTAGCAGTCGGCCAGAAGTTCGTGCGCAAGGCCGAGGAGGCTGTGCTCGCTCAGGTCCTTTGCCTGCTCCTCCAACTCGTCGACGGCGCCTTCCAGCAGGGCGAAGGCGCGCTCGGGGTCATGCTCGCCGGTCTCCGAGTTCAGCAGGATGATCGCCAGATTGATCGCGCAGCTTGGCTCGTTGTCGGCTTCCAATACGGCCTCCAGAATGAGGCGCAGGTGATGGTGGTTCGGCTGCGGGTCCTCGGCCAGGATGGCCGCGACCAGCCGCCCGGCTTCCGCGTAGCGGCCGGTGGCAAGAAATCCCTCCGCCAAATCGTAGGCTTTCTGAATAGCTTCGTTGCGGTCCATCTGATCGATCTGCTGGCGTTGTTCCTGTTCCACGAGATAAGTGGGCAGCGGCCATATGAAAGCCTTATTCTCTGCTCAGAAGAACCTCGCGGGATTCGAATGTGCCGCCGATTCGGCCGCTTCCGGCCCCGGGACCCGGAAAGCCACGGCCGACCGGCATCAGACTAACCCATCTTCTGCGAAAGGGGGACCACATGTCCAAGTTCCGCTACCTGGCCTTCGTGCTGATCGTTGCGGTGCTCGCGCTTCCGGGCCAAGGCCGGGCGCAGGATGCGGAGCGCGATGCGGCAGAAGGCAGCGACGAGACGCTGGAGGAGACCTACAGCGAGAACGAGATACTGGAGGCTGCGCGCGGCTTCTTCGGCGCCACCACCGAGGGCTTGGCCGAGGCGGTCGAGAAGGTCTTCGAGGATCAGGGCCGGCCCAACGCCTACATCATCGGCGAGGAAGCGAGCGGCGCGATCGCCGTCGGCCTGCGTTACGGCAAGGGCGATCTGCACATGAAGGCCGCGCCCGCCACCCGCGAGGTCTTCTGGCAGGGCCCGTCGATCGGCTTCGATTTCGGCGGCAACGCGGCGCGGGTGTTCACGCTCGTCTACCATCTGCCGAGCGAGGAGGCCCTGTTCCAGCGTTTTCCTGGGGTGGAAGGCAGTTTCTACCTCTTTGCCGGCGTGGGCGTGAACTACCAACGCAGCGGCGACATCGTGCTGGCGCCCATGCGCACAGGCGTTGGACTGCGTGCCGGCGCTAACGTCGGCTACCTGCACTATACCCGCGAATCGTCCTGGATACCGTTCTGACCCGGGGGTCTCTCGAAGTGAAGGGCGGGCCTAATAACTCGGCCATGAGCGGAACCCGGTTTCGCTCCCGCCGGCGCGTCCGCAGGCGCAACCCGGCAACCGCGTGAACGCCAGGGCCAGCGGAACGAGGCCGAGCAGACCCGACCAGGCCAGAAGGCCCTCGGCCGTCACCGTCAGGGACAGCAGCGCAAGGCCCGGCGCCAGCCTGACGGCCCAGCCGAGCGCCCACAGGAATCCCCGCACCGCATGATCGAAAATGCCGTTGCTCATGAACCTGCAAATGGGTGCACGCGGGGCCGCGATCAATCCGCAGCGGGGCGTTCGGCCAGCAGATTTTCGAAAAGATCGAGATAGGCGCGTACGCAAACCTCTTCGGTGAACTCGGACTGGTAACGCCGATAGCCTTCCTCGGCCAGCCGCTCGCGCAGACCGGGCTCGCGGACCAGACGGTCCAGCGCCGTCGCCAGCGCATCCGCGTCGTCCACCGGCGCCAGCAATCCGTCCTCACCGTCGCGGACCAACTCGCCCGGGCCCTCGGCGGCGGCCGCGGCCAGCGGCGTTCGGCTGGCCCAGGCCTCCACCACCACATTGCCGAAGGGCTCGCGCCGCGAGGGAAAGGCGCAGATGTCGGCGGCGGCGAAGAGCGCGCCGCGGTCCCGCCGCCAGCCGAGGAATCGAACGCGCCCGGCGACACCCAGATCGTGGGCCAGCCGCTCCAGGTTGCCGCGCTCCGGCCCTTCGCCGGCGATCCAGAGATAGGCCTCCGGAATGCGTGCCAGCGCTTGCAGGAGAACGTCGAGGGCCTTGTTTTCGTGCAGTCGGCCGAGCGCGAGCAGGAGCGGCACCTCCTCGGGCGTATCGTGGGCGCGGCGATCCGCCGCCGGCTCCTCCGGCAGGTGGGCGAAATTGGGAATGTAGCTCGCGCGTTCCCGCGGCCAGCCCTGAGCGGCCACGTGGTCCACGATTCCCCTGGTGTTGCAGACCAGGTGCCTGGCGCGCCGGTAATACTTGATGTCGTAGAAACCGCCGAGGCGGGCCACGTGCACATAGCCGCCCGGCGGCAGCATGCTGCTGGCCCGGTTCATCCAGGTCAGCGCGATGTGCGGCCGAAAGTCGCGGGCGATACGCCGCAGGGCGCGCGGCGTTGCGAAATCGAAGCGGCGCCTGAAGGACAGGGCAGATACGTGGATGCCGGCGGCCTCCAGCTCCGCCTGGCGTCCGTCATTGGCACGGATGACCGCGCGCTGCTCCACCCCGGCGCGGGCAAAGGCAGCGGCCAAGCTGACGAAAAAGGTCTCTGCTCCGCCGTGCGCAGCGCCGGACATCACCTGCAACACCCGCATGTACGCTTTGTCCTCCCGCCTGCAAGCGGATCGCAGATTGACACGGCAGGCCCGCCGGGGCCAAACAACGCCGGCAGTGCATATCCGCTCTTTCAGGGAAAGGAAATACGGCAATGGCCCGGCGCTTCGAGGAAACGCTGCACGGCGGATACGTGCAGGCGATGGATATCTCCGGCGATCCGCTGGTCGACGAACGCAGTGATTTCCAACACATCCAAATCTTCGACACGCCGGTCAACGGCCGCGTTCTGGCGCTCGACGGGATCGTGCAACTGAGCGACCGGGACGAAGCCTCATACTCCGAGATGCTCGTGCATCCGCCGTTGCTGGAGCATGGAGCGCCGCGTCGCATCCTGATCGTTGGCGGCGGCGACGGGGCGGTCGCCGAAGAGGCGCTGAAATACAAGGATGTGGAAGGCATCGACCTGGTCGAGATCGACCCGAGGGTCATCGAGGTCGCGCGCGAGCATCTGCAAATGGTGCACGGCGGCGCTTTCGACGACGATCGCCTTCACGTGGTCAACATGGACGCCTTCAAGTTTCTGCGCGACGAAGCCGATATCGCTGGCCGCTATGACCTGATCGTCGCCGACCGCCCAGACCCTGTCGGTCCTGCCCAGTCGCTTTTCGCAAAGGAATTTTACGACCTGGTGGCACGCGCGCTTTCCCCGCGCGGGGTGGCCGTATTCCAGTCCGGCTGTCCGTTCTACCAGGCGGAGGAGTTGACGCAGACGCTGCGAATGTTGGGCGACAGCTTCCAGAAATCGGGCGTCTACCTGACCGTCACGCCGACCTATACCGGCGGCTACATGGCGCTCACCTGGGGCAGCAGCCAACTCGATTTCGGACGAACCGCCACGCAGGACGAGATCGCCGGGCGCTTCGCCGCTGCCGGCGTCGAGTGCGAACACTACACGCCCGCACTGCACATGGCGGCCTTTGCGCTGCCGCGCTGGATCGAAGAGCTGATCCCGTAAGGAACAGCCGTCGCGAGCCGATGGAGGAGCCGCGAAGAGGCTGCAGAGCGCCTTAGGAGTGTTGGAAGTATTCCTTCAGCACCTCGGTGGTGCGCGGCGTCACGTAGTACTCTCCATCGACGATCTCCGACTGGTCCTCGTTCCACCTGGTGGTCTCGTAGTCCCAGCCGATGAGGTGCACTTTCTTTTCCTCGTCGCCGAGGATGCGCCGCAGGCGCCGGGTCACCGCGCCCTCGAAGTGGCTGAGCGCGCGGGCCTCGTTGTCTCCGGTCATGGCCAGGAGGTCCGACATGCGCGCCCGACCGTCCCCCTTCGCGAAGAGGCGCAGGCGGCTGCGGTGGCGCTCGCTCAGGCCGTGCATCAGCCTGGTGCAGAGATCCGGGGTAAGGTCGATCGGCACGCGCCAGCGCGCGCGCAAAGGCCGGTCCACACTACCCTGTTGCAGCGGTCTGCCGGCGTAAAGTTCGAGAAGCTCTTTTTGAGCAGCTTCGGAAAGCTGCCGGAATTCGGCCCTTTCTATAACCAGACGCATTGGGTCCTCTCACAATGAACACCGCCTTGCGAGCGCGGTTTGCCGTGCTTTGCCGCCGGGCCGGAACCATGGCGATGTACGCCATCTTCCATGCTCTTCAATAACTTAGGTAGAAGCCGGCTCTTGCTCGCAGGCGACCAATGGTCGCGCAGCGGCGACGTGTCGTTTTTCGATTGTGAGGCATTTTATCACGCCCGACCGGCGCGCGTCTTGATCCATGGCAAAAACAGGCGAAAAGGCCCCAGCAAAATTAGGGCCATGGCCGCCTTCACCCCGTAGTCGCCGATGGCGAGGGTCACCCAGGGCACGGCCGTGCCGGCGAAGGCGAGCGCGAAGAAGAGCGCCGTGTCCACAGCCGAAGCGATGAGCGAGGAGACCGCCGGAGCGCGCCACCAAACGCCGTGGCGCAGCCGGTGGAAGATATAGACGTCCATGAGCTGGGCGACGAGAAAGGCGCTTCCCGACGCAAGCGCGATGCGCCAGCCGGCAAAGTAGACGGAGAGCGCCACCGCGGCGGCGAAGCCGGCATAGACCACCCGCCGTGCCACGCCAGGGCCCAGCGACCGGTTGGTCAGGTCCGTCACAAGGAAGGAAACGGGGTAGGTGAAGGCCCCGTAGGTCAGCCAGTCGCTGAGCGGATACTGCACCAGGATATTCGAGGCGGTGACCACGACCACCATGGCCGCCGCGCCAATCCAGAAGCCGCGCATCGACAGGATGCCGGCCGTGCCGCCGTCATTGTCCGAAGTCATTCGATCCCGATCCCGCTTCCCACTTTCAGCCCCAGCGCTTCGGCGGCGGAGCCCCGGTTTACCGCTACCTCCGCCAGGCCGAGCGCGTTTTCGTACCAGAAGGCGTCGCCCGGCGCCACATCGGAAAAGGTCCGCGCGCGCCGCAACCGCTTATCCGCGACCTTCAGGACAGCCGTTTCCGAGTGGCCGCGAGCGCGCAGGCCCGTCATCGCATTGCCATAGCCGTCGACATAGATCACCTGCGCCAGATCGTCGGGGCCGTCGATGCCCACCAACGAGTCCAGGGGCAGGGCACTGGCCTCCGGCCGCTCGCCTTTCGCCAGCATGGCCGCGACGGGCGCGAAGAGGTCGCGTCCGTGGAACGAGGCCGAGAGCTCAGCCGGACGCCAGTCGATGACTTGGGCGACGGCGTCATCGCTGCGGCGGGCGATCACGGCCAGCAGCCCGTTGTCGGGTCCGACGAAGATGCGCCCGTCGGCTTCCAGCCAGATCGCGCGCCGCGTGGAGCCGACGCCCGGATCGACGACGCAAAGGAAGACCGCACCCCTTGGAAAGGGCGCCATGGCGGCCGCCAGCAGATGCGCAGATGCCTGCGGGTCGAAAGTCGGCGCATCGGCCATCAGATCTATCACCGGCTCGCTCGGCGCCACCCTGGCGACGGCTGCTTTCATCTGCCCGGTATAGGGTCCGGCGACTCCGAAATCGGTGAAAAGCACGATCATGGCGCGCCCATCCTGCGGCAGGGTTGATGGCGGCGGCAAGTTAACCAAAATTTATAGGAAACATAGTAGAGTCAACCAGTTGTGCCCGCACTTGTGGTGCAGGGCGATAAAAATCGCATATCTTGTGTTTTTCCGACTCGACTCTCCTCAGCCTACCTTATATGGTGTGATTGGGGTTGCAAACGCCCCATATCTTGGGAATTTAGGCTTGACAGAGGGGCCCTGAGATGACTTGGAACGATGAGCGAATCGCGGAACTGAGGAAGCTGTGGGATGAGGGGCTCAGCGCCTCGATCATTGGCGAGCGCCTGGGGATTTCCAAGAATGCCGTCGTGGGCAAGGCGCACCGGCTGAAGCTTCCTTCGCGTCCGTCGCCGATCAAGCGCGGCGGCACTGGAAGCAAGCCACGGCGCGCCCGCAAGACGACTCAGGGCCCTCGCCGTTCCGCCGCGCTCGCCCGCTCCGAGGCGGTGCGCCAGGAAACGCCTCGCCGCCAGGTCCGCCAGGAGGCCAGCCCGCGTCCGCCCATGAGCCGGGCGTATCGGCACTCCGCCGACCTCGGCCAGGGCTGCCTGTGGCCGATCGGCGACCCGGGCCAGCCGGACTTCCACTTCTGCGGCGCCAAGCGCGCGGAGGGCCGGCCCTATTGCGACGAACATGTCGCGCGCGCCTACATCTCACGCAAGAACGGATCGGAGGCCGCCTGACGCGATTAGGCAATACGACATCACACCCGAGTCCGGGAGCCCCTCCCGGCACCCCCCGCGCAATTTCCCATCTGCGCGATCAGGACCGCCGCAATTCAGGAGCCGTCACACTCCACTCGCGGCGGTCCTTTTTTGTGAACGGTCCGTCGTCAGCTTAGATCGGGCAAGGCGAAGGGCCGGGCCTGCTCGAAGGCGTAGGCGGCGCGCAGAACCGTGTGGTCCTCGAAGCGCCGGCCGACGATCTGCAGGCCCGCGGGCAGGCCCTCGTCGGTCAGCCCGCAGGGCACCGTCAGCGCCGGTTGCTGCGTTAGGTTGAAGGGATAGCTGAAGGCCGTCCACATCGGCCAGTCGCCGGGCCCGTGCGCCTCGGTCTCCATGTCCTGCGGCATCAGTTGTCCGGTGCCGAAGGCGGGCAGGGGCAGGGTGGGCGTCAGCAACAGGTCGTAGCGCGTGAAGAACTCGGCCGCGGCTTCCGCCAGCGCGTCGCGCGCCATCATGGCGTCGAGATAGTCGGCCAGCGTGATCTCCGCTGCGCCCTCCGCGACCTCGACGAGGCCGGCGTCCATCTCCGCCCTTTGCTCTTCGGTGAAGGCGCGCAGCACCTTCGCCGCACCGGCGTGCCAGTGGATGCGGAAGATGTCGTGGCTGGCGCTCAAATCCGGCTCCGCCTCCTCCATCACGACGCCGAGGTCGGCGACGGTTTTGAGAGCTTCGTCGAAAAGACGCGCGATTTCCGGATGCACCCGGTGGCCGCCGAGATTCCGGCTGACGGCCACCCGCAGGCCCTCGAAGCCGGCTTCCAGGCCAAGGCAGTAGTCCAGATCCGTGGGCGGCAGGGCATGGGTGTCGCGGTGGTCGGGCTCGGCCATGACGGTCAGCATCAGCGCCGCGTCCATGACGCTGCGGGTCATCGGGCCGATGTGCGCCAGCGTGCCGAAGGGGCTGCGCGGCCAGGCCGGCACCCGCCCGTAAGTGGGCTTCAGGCCGACGATGCCGGTGAAGCCCGCGGGAATGCGGACGGAGCCTCCGGCATCCGTGCCGACATGCAGTGCGCCCATGCCCGCCGCCGCCGCCGCTGCCGCCCCGCCGGAGGAGCCGCCGGGCGTGCGCTCCAGGTTCCAGGGGTTGCGCGTGACGCCGGTCAGCGGGCTGTCGGTCACGCCTTTCCAGCCGAACTCCGGCGTCGTCGTCTTGCCCAGCATGACCGCGCCATGTTCCTTCAGCCGCGCGGTGACCGGCGCGTCGACCTCCCACGGCTGGTTCGGGTCGATCAGGCGCGAGCCGCGCAGGGTCGGCCAGCCCTTGGTCAGGATGATGTCCTTGTTGGTCGCCGGCACGCCGTCCAGCCGGCCCAGCGGCGCGTTCTTGGTCCAACGCGATTCCGCATCCCGGGCGGCGGCCAGCGCGCCTTCCGGGTCGGTGAGCACGAAGGGATTGAGGCTTGGCCCGTGCCGCTCGATGCGCGCCAGCGCAGCCTCAACCGCCTCCACCGGCGACAGGCTGCCCGCAGCGAAGCGCTCCAGCATCACGTGCGCCGGCATCAATGCCGGGTCTTCGTGGTCGAATCCGGCCATGGGGACTCCTTTGCGCTGAGCGTCGAAAAGCCGCCGCATTGGGACACAGAGCGAGCCGAATTGTCGAGACTGGACCTTCGCGCGCGCCTCGGCTAAGCGGTGGCGATGGAACGCAGCGCCGAACACGCCACCACGAGCGAAGCCGCAGCGCCCGCGCTCACCGCCGACCAGCGCCGGCGCAGCCTGGCGGCGATGGCGGCGCATACCTACTGCGTCGGGTTCACCTTGGGGCTGGTCATCCCGCTGGCTTCGCTGCTGCTGGAGCGGCAGGGAATCTCCAACACCGTCATCGGTCTGAACACCGCCATGCCGGGCCTGGCCATCCTGGCGATTGGACCGTTCGCGGGACGGCTCGTGCCGCGCCTGGGCATGCTTCCGGCAATCTATGGCGGGTTGGCGTTGGCGGCGGCGGCGCTGGCGCTGATGGCCGCCTTTCCGACGGTCGGCGCGTGGTTTGCGCTGCGCTTTTTCTACGGCGCCGGCCTGGCGCTGCCTTGGGTGGCGGTCGAGACCTGGATCAACAGCGTCGCGACGGACCGGGAGCGCAGCCGGGCAGTGGCGCTTTATTCCGCCGCGCTCTACGCGGGCATCGGCAGCGGGCCGCTGGCCATCGAGTTGGTTGGCATCGAGGGTCTGTTGCCTTGGGCGCTGGGCGTCGCGGCGCTGGTGCTGGCGGCGGTCTTCGTCGCGCTGGTGCGCGGCCTGGCGCCGCGGCTGATGCCGGCCCCGGAGGCGCGAATCCTGCAGGTCGTGCGCTTCGCTCCGGTGCTGCTGGGCGCGGCGCTTCTGGGCGGCTTCTGCGAGTCGGCCACCTACGCACTGTTTCCGCTCTATGGACTGGAAATCGGGCTTGGCCAGGGCCGCGCTGTGGCGGGGCTCAGCGTGCTGGTGGTGGGCGCAATCGCCTTCCAGTGGCCGCTCGGCTGGCTGGCTGACCGGATGGACCGGCGGCGTCTGCTTCTGGCGCTCGCGCTGGCGGCGGCCGGCACGGTGGCGCTGCTGCCCGCGGCGACAGGCGCCGGGGCGCTGCTCTGGGTTCTGCTGGCGGTTCTCGGCGGGCTGCTGCTTGGATTCTACGTTCTCGGCCTCTCGGCGCTGGGCGCGCGCTTTCAGGGCCAGCGCCTGACCATGGCCAACGCCGCCTTCGTGGTCGCCTACACCGTGGGCGAGGCGAGCGGGCCGGTCGTCGTCGGCTTCGCCATGGACCTGTGGCGCCCGCACGGCTTCGTCGCCGGAATCGTGGGCGCGCTGCTCGCCTTCGCGCTGCTGGCCGCTCTCAGATTCCGCGCCGCCGGGCCGGAGACCGGGCAGGACGCCTGAGCCTGCCCTGATGCCGCCACCTTTGGCCGGCAGGGATAGACCACCTACATGCAAGGCGATTGACCTGGACCCCCGACGACGAGGGAGACCGAGATGCCGAAATTCCGCCTGGCCATCCTCGCAGGCGCGCTGGCCGCCGCGGTTGTCGCAGCACCCACCGTGTGGCCCACGGCCCTGGCCGATGACAGCGGCCCGGCCGAGGAAGACAAGAGCGCGGAGGAGCTGGCGCGCGAAGGCATGGAGAAGATCATGCGCGCGCTGGAGCATATGATGGACAGCATTCCGCAATACGAGATGCCGGAAGTGACCGAGGACGGCGACATCATTATCCGCCGCAAGAATCCGCCGCCCAAGGATGCGCCCGACGACGACGAGGAGGCAGAGCCGGTGCCCGAGGCCACCGAGACCTGAGCCGTTTCGCATAGCACGGGAGAAGACCATGCAGGACGGTCAGCGCCCGGACAGCCTGGGGGCCTTCGTGCCCGGCACGCCGGTGACGCGAGAGGGCGCGCAGGGCGGCCCGCTTTCGGACCTCACCTTTGCGGCCAAGGACATCTTCGACGTGGCCGGCACGGTGACCGGCTGCGGCAATCCGGACTGGGCGCGCACCCACGCGCCTGCCGAGGCCGACGCGCCGACGGTGGCGGCGTTGCTGGAGGCCGGCGCGCGGCTGGTGGGCAAGACCATCACCGACGAGCTGGCCTACAGCCTGAACGGCCAGAACTACCACTACGGCACACCCACCAACAGCAACGCGCCGGGACGCATTCCCGGCGGCTCGTCCTGCGGCTCGGCCGCCGCCGTGGCCGGCGGCGCGGTGGAGGCCGCGCTGGGCAGCGATACCGGCGGCTCCGTGCGCGTGCCGGCGTCCTATTGTGGACTTTACGGCCTGCGCCCGACGCACGGACGCATTCCGCTGGACGGCGTGATGCCGCTGGCGCCCTCCTGCGACACCGTCGGATGGTTCGCCCGCGACGCAGCCGTGCTGCGCCGGGTGGGCGAAATCCTGATGGATGCACCCATCGCGCCGCTGGAGCCGGAGCGCCTGATCCTCGCCGTCGATGCACTGCAACTGGCCGCGCCCGAGGCCTACGAACGCCTGATGCCGGTGCTCACTCGCCTGCAGCAGCGTTTCGGCGGAGCGGACGGCTTCTATGCCGGTGGCGAGCCCGGACTGCTGCACTGGATGAAGGTGTTCCGCGTGACGCAGGGCCATGAAATCTGGCGGGTTCACGGACCCTGGATCACCGAGACACAGCCGCGCTTCGGACCTGAAATCGAGGAACGCTTTCAATGGGCCGCCAGCATAGACGACGAAAGCGCCGCGGCGGCCGATGCCGAGCGGCGGGATTTCGCCGAACGCCTGCGCGGCGTGTTGGAGGACGGCGTGGTCCTCTGCCTGCCGACGGCGCCGTCCATTGCGCTGCGCTTGGATGCCGGGCCCGAGGGCCTGCGCGAGCACCGTGGCGCGGCTTTGTCGCTGACCTGCATCGCGGGTCTGGCCGGGTTGCCGCAGATCACACTTCCGCTCGCCAGTCTCACGGGCTGCCCGCTGGGCGTCTCGCTGATCGCGGGGCCCGGAGGCGACGAGATGCTGCTGGGTTTCGCCGCCCTCTTCGCCGGCGAGGACGAGCAGTTCGAGCCGGTTAGCCGTTTCTGACGCCGGTGGCGGGAGGACGCGCCGGCTGAGCCTCGGTGTGCGGCTCCAAAACGAGGCGTTCGACCGGCAGGTGGACGCGGACTTCGGTTCCTTCGCCGAGGCGGCTGGAGATGCTGAGCTCCCCGCCGTGGCATTCCACCAGGCGCCGGGAAAGCGGCAGGCCGAGCCCCGTGCCTTCGTGCTTGCGGGAAAAGCTTGCGTCGGCCTGTGTGAAGGGCTCCAGAACCCGTTCCAACTGATCTTCGGCAATACCCTCGCCGGTATCGGCGACCCGCAGGCAGACGCCGCGCTCGTGCGACCACTGGGCGCTGACGGCGATGCGTCCGCCGGGCGGAGTGAACTTCACGGCGTTGATCAGCAGGTTGATCAGAACCTGCTTGAGCCGGCGCGGATCCGCGTGCAATCGCGGCAGACGCTCGGGCAGATTGGCCGTCAGGTCCAGGCCCTTGGCTTCGCTCTTCGGGCGCACCAGCAGCAAGCAGGCGTCGATCACCTCGCCCAGCTCCACGTCCGCCTCCTCGAGCTCCAGTGCGCCGGCTTCTGCCTTCGAGACGTCCAGGATGTCGTTGATGATGCTGAGGAGGTGCTGGCCGCTGTCGAAGATGTCATCGGCGTAGGAGCGGTAGCGGTCACTGCCGAGCGGCCCCAGGATCTCGTGCGACATGGTTTCCGAAAAGCCGATGATGGCGTTGAGCGGTGTGCGCAGCTCGTGGCTCATGGTGGCCAGGAATTCGTCCTTCACCCGGTTCGCAGCCTCCGCGGCGTCCTTCGCGTGGCGCAGTTCCAACTCCGCCAGCTTGCGCTCGGTGATGTCCTGCGCCGCTCCGAAGACACGGACCACACGGCCGGATTCCTCGTCGTGCTCCGAGCGCGCGTAGACGCGCAGCCACCGCTCGACGCCCTCCTTGTCGATCACGTGGATTTCGTCTGCCACAGCCTCCCCGCGAGCGACGCGCCGGGAGATATCGACGATGCGGTCGCCCGTGTCTTCGTGCGCGCGGCTCATCCATGGACAATGCATCTGGGGGATGTATTTGGGCGGGTCGAGGTCGTGGACCTTTACGCCCGCGATCCACTCCAGCGTGCCGGAGCCGTCGGGGTTAACGCGGTAGGAATAGACCAGATCGGAGGTGAGTTCGGAAATCGCGCGGTAGCGGTGCTCGCTCTCGCGCAGCTCTTCCTCCATCTGCTTGTGCTCGGTGATATCGATGTAGGTTGTAATGAAACCGCCTCCGGGCATCGGGTGGCGGCGCATCTCGACCCTGCGGCCGTTGCCCATCTGTCGCTCGATCGTCTCCTCGGCTCCGGCCGCGATTTTTTCCAGACGCTCCGCAACCAAGGCCTCTACATCCTCAACCTCGCCGTAGTTGCCCTTGGCGATGGAAAGACGCACCAAATCCTCGACATTGTTGTTGTCCGGGATTTCATCCAGCCAAATATTGGTGAGTTCCCCGGCGACGTGGTTCATCGCGCGCACATGGGTATTGGCGTCCACGAAGATCACGCCTTCGCGAATGTTGTCGAACACGGTCTTCAGCAACGCGTTGGTTTTCTCGACGGCGGCGGCGGCTTCACGGCGGCGATACTCGGTGCCGATCCAGCCCGCGACCAGCTGCAGGAACTCACGGTCGTCGTCAGCTTCCTGAACCGGCCGGTCGTGCAGAACGAATAGATGGCCGATGATCGCCCCCTCGGCGTCCCGGAAGATCTGAGCTTCGAAGCTCTCGATTCCGAGGTCGGCCAGATGGCTGTCCTGTGGCAGTTGCTGGCCGGCTCCGTGCGCGATGTGCAGATATCCGCCTTGGCGAATCATTTCAGCAAGCGGGCCGTCTTCAAGCCGGTGGCAAAGTTTGGCCATCGGCTCGCCATTGTCCCAGAATTCCTGGATTTCCGCCCAGCCATTGTCCAAATGCCGGCATACGCCGGTCCAGCGGCGGCCCAGTCCGATCGCCACCGCGCGGGTTGCAGCGGCGAGGAAATTCTCCTGGTTCTCGACCAGCATCTTGAGCGCGCGCTCGCGATTCCGCCGCCTGCGTTGCTGCTCGATGCGCTCGGTGGCGTCCAGGTGAATGAACGCATATCCGCCGTCGGGCAGCCGGTGCCGGCGAATTTCGATGTCGCGCCCGTTCGGCAGCGACAATTCCTCGCGTTGCGGCTCGCCGGTCCTGAGCAGGTGCTTGATGCGGGCGATGTTCTCCGCGACAACCTCGTCTGGCGGACGCTGGCCGAAGTTTCCGACTTCCCAGCCCGCACGCAGCAGACTGCTGAGCGGCCTGCCCGGCGTGAAGAGCCAGTCGGGGATTCCAAGCATCGACGACAGTTGCCTGTTGGCCATCTTGAGCCTGAGATCCGGGCCGAAGATGCCGAAGCCTTCGGTGTTCAGCTCCAGGACGCTTTCCAGGTTGTGCGCCGTCTCTTCGGCCAAATCCGCCATGTTCTGCCGGTCGATCTGGATACCGATCCAGCGCACGATGATGTCCAGGAAATCGCGTTCGTCTTCGCTCAGCCGGCAGGGGTGGTCGTTGATAAGCGCTATTGTGCCGACCGCCTGCTGCTGTGAATTGTAGGCGACGCGGCCCTCGTAGGAGCGAACGGTTTCGCTGGTGAAAAGCGGAGGCGGGAAGTCGTAGAGCAGACGGTCCTCGATTTCCAGTCGGCCGCTTTCCATGAGCATGCGTTCGGTGGGAAGCTCTCTCGGATTGAAGCAATAAGGCGGCAGGCGTCGACCGCGCTCGCCCAGATGCAGGATCTCGATCCAGCCGTTGGGCAGGTGCCGTGCAATGCTGACCCAGCGGCGGTCGAGCGCGAGGTCGAGTGCGCGCCCGGCGGCATCGAAGAAGTCACCTTTGGATTCCACCATGATTTCAAGCGCTTCTTGCCGCCTCGACCGCAACTTGGCCTGGCGTATGCCGGCCTGCAGCTTTTCCATCCGGCCGATGAAACCGGAGACGGGGGCAAGAATCAGGGCAATCAGGACCAGAGCGCCGCAAAGGTGGGGCAGCAGCACCGAAAGGGCGCTCTCCTGCAGCCCGAACAAGGCGCCCGCGCCGGAGGGGTCCACCGGACCTGCGGCGGCACCGGCGGCGAAGGCGGCCAGGATTGGCCAGTCGCCGTGCGACCACTTGGCGCTCCGGCGATAGAGCAGGAGCCCGGCCGACGAGGCAAAACCGGCGGTGCCGAGCAAGCTGAACCCGATGGCGGTCTGTTCAGTACTGCCTGGGGGCCAGGCGATCGAGGCGGCGACGGCACCGACGCCCGCAATCAGGCAGTAGACGGGAACGAGCTCGTCCTTTTCTTTGACCGCCAGCGCGCGCATTCGCCAGGTGCCGGCGAAAACAAGCAGCGCGACCACGGCATAGCTGGCCTGGCCGAGAAGGCGATAATGCTCGGGCTGTGTGTCCGCGATAAGGGTGAATAGGCGCGCGGCCGAGTGAACCAGCAGGGCTGCCGCCCAGAACCGCACCCCGGGTAGTCGCCGATTCTTGTAGGAAACGCCGAAAAGAAGCAGGGCAATCGCTGCCGGCACCACTGCCAGCACGAGGCTTGGAGCGATTTGCGGAAGCTTGTCCAGGGAAATGCCAATCATGCGGCCGATCCCGCCCGTTCTCGTTGCCCCGTCTGTTAGCCGGTCTACCGCTGGCCTCCCGATCGCCCACGAGGCCATTGTGGCGCGCGCCCGGGGAATGCGGCCAAGCGCATGCTACGCTTCCACTTTTAACACAATGTAAACTATTGAACCGCAAAATAGAAGAACATCGGCGCATATTCTTCTACTGCGCGTATTTAGGCGGATTTACCCCGGCCCGGCGCTCAGGCGTCGTAGCTGAGCAGTGTCGAAATCGGTATATCCAATCGCGAGCGACCCTTGAGAAATGCCAGTTCGATGATGCAGGACGCGCCGCGCACATCGGCTCCGACATCGCGCAGCAGTTGCGAGGCGGCGGCCATGGTGCCGCCGGTCGCCAGCAGGTCGTCCAGCAGCACGACGCGCTGTCCGGCCTGAATCGCGCCTTCCTGGATCTCGATGGTGTCGGTTCCGTATTCCAGGTCGTAGGTGTAG
>JAWVYK010000030.1:0-16306 GCA_033722755.1 Rhodovibrionaceae bacterium
GCCAGGCTGACGGGCGCCATGGCCCCGGCCAGCGTGAAGGGGGTGACGATCACCGCCTGGTTCAGCGCCGACATCTCGATCAGGCCCTCGGCCATCGGCCCGTCGAGGCGCAGCGGCGAATTGACGTTCACATTGGTGAAGGCGTAGCAGCCGGCCTCCAGCGCAGCCTCGTCCAGGCCGTGGGCGATGCGCGTCATCTCCAGCCCGTCGCGGATGCGCTCCGCGCCCAGCGCGTAGAGCCGGTAGGTCTTGTCTGTCAGGCGGACGAAATCCGCCACGCAGTCCAGGTGGCGCGTCGCCGGCGGCAGGTCCGTCGGCTCCACCGGATAGCCGCCCAGCGCGTGCACGGTGTTGAGCGCTTGCGCGAGACGCAGCAGGTCGCGGAAATCCCGCTGGCAGCCAGGCCGGCGGCCGCCTTCCAGGCTGGCGGCGTTGGGCGCGCTGGAGACCGCGGTAAAGACCATCGCCCGGCCGCCGACATCGAGCGAGCGGTCGGGGTTGCGGGCGATCAGCCGGAAGGACGGCGGGGCCTTCTGGATAAGCGCCTCGGTCAGGCCACGGTCCAGCCGGACGCGCCCAGCCGCCTCGTCAACCTCGGCGCCCGCGGCCCTCAGAACCTCGCGCCCACGGGCCGAGAGCACCTCCACCCCGTCGCTTTCCAGGAACGCGAGCGAGCGGGCGTGGATTTCCTCCACCTGCTCGGCGCTGAGAATCTCGACGGGTGGCGGCCGGTGGACCGGCTGACGAAACGGCAACTGCGCGACGCCGCCCTGCGTCCGCCGGCCGGCGCTGCGTCTGCGTCCGCGGCGTGCGCGGGTCCCGGGGCTCATGGGCGCGCTAGGCCGGCCGGCGCCGGCCACCGTCGGTCGACCACGCAAGGCTGCGGCATGCCGGGCGGATACCCATCGCGCGCCTCAGCCGCCGGCCATGCGCGGGAAGATCACGACCTCGGCGCCTTCGGGGATCTTCTGGAAGCCCGCCTTGCGGTGCATCTCGCCGTCGATCGAAACCGACAGGCCCTTGTCGATGGCCGGCTGCAGGTCCGGATAGTCCTCCGCCAGACGGTCGAGCAGCTGCTTGACCGTCCGCGCCTCGACCTCCAGCTCGGTTTGCCCGCCGGTGGCCTCCCTCAGGGATTCCCAAAGCTTCACGTGCGCCATTCGAACCTCTACTCCGCCGCCTGCTTGCGGCTGTTGTCGATGGCCTGCAGCAGCCGCGGCGGCGACATCGGAAGCGACGTCATCCGCACGCCAGCCGCGGCGGAAACCGCATTGGCGATGGCCGCCATGGGCGGCACGATCGAGGTCTCGCCCACCCCGCGCACGCCATAGGGATGACCGGGATTGGGCACCTCGACGATAACCGTGTCGATCATCGGCAGGTCCGAGGCCACCGGAATGCGGTAGTCCAGGAAGCCCGCGTTCTGCAGCGTGCCGTCGTCGCCGTAGATGTACTCCTCGTTGAGCGCCCAGCCGATGCCCTGCACCGCGCCGCCCTGGAACTGGCCCTCCACATAGCTGGGATGAATCGCCTTGCCGGCGTCCTGCACGACGGTGTAGCGGGTGACCCAGCAGGCCCCGGTTTCAGGGTCGACCTCGGCGTCGACGATGTGCGTGGCGAAGCTGGGACCGGCGCCGGCGGCGTTGATCTCGTGGTGTCCCGCGATGGGGCCGCCGGTCTCCGCCGAGTGCGCCGCGATCTCCTTCAGCGAAAGCGGCTCGAAGTCGCCGGCGTTGGACCCGGACGGCCGCGCGTGCCCGTCCTCCCAGATCACCGCTTCGGCGGGAATGTCCCACATGATCGCGGCGCGCTGGCAGAGCTTCTTGATGGCCTCGCGCGCCGCCTCGATGGTTGCCAGCCCGCTGGAGAAGGTGACCCGGCTGCCCTCGGTGACGTCGTTGAAGCCCAGCGCCGCGGTATCGGCGACGATGGCGTAGACCTGGTCGTAGTCGATGCCAAGCTCCTCGGCGGCGATCTGGCACATGGAAGCCCGCGAGCCGCCGATGTCCGGCGTGCCCAGCGACAGGCCGACGGTGCCGTCCTTGCCGACGTTGAGCGAGACGCAGGTCTCACCGCCGAAATTGAACCAGAACCCGCAGGCCACGCCGCGTCCCTGGTTGGGGCCGAGCGGCGCGGAGTAGTGCGGATGGGCCTTGGCCGCTTCCAGCGTCTCGACGAGGCCGATGCGCTTGTAGGTGGGCCCGTAGGAAGACTTGGTCCCCTCCTTCGCCGCATTCTTCAGGCGCAGGTCGATCGGATCCATGCCGATGGCCTCGGCCAGCTCCTCGATCACACTTTCCACCGCGAAGGCCGCCATCGGCGCGCCGGGCGCGCGATAGGCGGCCTGCTTCGGCCGGTTGGCGACCACGTCGTAGCCGAAGGTCTTGACGTTCTCCAGGTCGTAGCAGGAGAAGGCCGCCATTGCCCCCATCTCCACGGGAGAGCCCGGGAAGGCGCCGCCCTGATACTTGAGCTCGGCCTCGGCGGCGGTGATGCGGCCGTCCCTGGCGAGCCCGACCTTCACGCGAATGGCGCTGGAAGCGGTCGGGCCAGAGGCGCGGAACACCTCCTCGCGACTCATCGTCATCTTCACCGGGCGGTTGGCCTTGCGCGACAGCGCGAGCGCGACCGGCTCCAGGAACACAGTCGTCTTGCCGCCGAAGCCGCCGCCGATCTCCGAGGCCGTGACGCGCAGCTTCGAGAAATCCATGCCGAGAAGCTGCGCACAGGTGTTGCGCACCATGAAGTTGCCCTGGGTGCAGCACCACAGCTCGCCGTGGCCGTCCGGGCCGACGCTGGCGAGGCAGGCGTGCGGCTCGATATAGCCCTGGTGCGTGGCTTCGGTGCGGAAGGTGCGCTCCACCACCACTTCGGCCTCGGCGAATCCCTTGTCGGGATCGCCGTGGCCGAACTCGCAGGTCGAGGCGATGTTGGAGGGCTTGCCGTCCCGCGCGATGTTGTCGTGCAGGATCGGCGCGTCATCGGTCATCGCGTCTTCCACGTCGATGACGTGCGGCAGGACCTCATAGTCGACCTCGATCAGCTTCAGGGCCTGCTTGGCGACCGCCGGCGTGGTCGCTGCCACCGCGGCGACGGCATGTCCGTCATAGAGCGCCTTGTCGCGCGCCATGCAGTTGACCAGGACGTCGCGCAGGTCGTCGTCGCGATCCTCGAAATCCGCAGCGGTGACGATCGCCTTCACGCCGGCCAACGCCTCGGCCTTGGAGGTGTCGATGGACCTGATCCGGGCATGCGCATGCGGGCTGCGCAGCACCCTGCCGGTCAGCATGCCCGAAGCGAAGGCGTCGGCGCCGAACATCGCCCGGCCGGTAACCTTGTCGATTCCGTCGGGCCTCAGCGGCCGGGTGCCGACGACGTCGAATGCGCGCTTTGTGGCGTCGGGTTTTTCGTCAAGCGGCATGGTCAGGCGCCTTTCGTTTCCGCGGCGGTGTCCAGCACCGCCCGCACGATCTTGTCATAGCCGGTGCACCGGCAAAGATTGCCGGCCAGCCAATAGCGGACCTCTTCTTCGCTGGGGTCCGGGTTGCGCTCCAGCAGGTCCTTCGCGGCAACGAGGAAGCCGGGCGTGCAAATACCGCACTGCAGGGCCGCGTGCTCCAGGAACTTGCGCTGCAGCGGGTGCAGATCGTCGCCCTTGGCCATGCCTTCGACGGTGTCCACCGTGCGGCCGTCGGCCTCGGCGCCGAGGACCAGGCAGGAGCAGACCAGCCTGCCGTCGAGCATGACGCTGCAGGCGCCGCAGTCGCCGGTGCCGCAGCCTTCCTTGCTGCCCGTCAGCCTGAGGCGGTCGCGCAGCACGTCGAGCAGCGACTCCTCGGCATCGCAAAGATACTCGACGGCGTCGCCGTTGATGGTCGTCGAAACGTGAATTTGGCTCATGAATTCGCCCTCGCGCGTTCCAGTGCCTTGGCCGCGGCGCGGCGCGCCAGCACGCCGGCGACCTTGATGCGGAAGTCGCGTGTGCCGCGTTTGTCGTCGATGGGCTGGGCCGCGGCCGAAGCGGCGGCGGCGAGCCTATCGAGCGCTTCATCGTCGAGCTTGCTGCCGATCAGGGCCTGCGCGGCTTCCTCGACCCGCAGGATCGTTGGCGCCACCGCGCCCAGCGCCACGCGGGCATCGCTGCACACCCCATCCTCGTCCAGCGCCAGGTAGACGCCGGCGCCGACGACGGCGATGTCCATCTCGGTGCGCGGGATGAAGCGCAGGTAGGCATCCGCCGCGCGGGCCGGACGGGCCGGCAGGTAGACGGAGGCGACGAGCTCGCCCTTCTTCAGCGAGGTCTCGCCCGGGCCCGTCGGGATTTCGTGCGCGGCCACGTCGCGCTCGCCCTCGGGTCCGGCCACGCGCACCGTGGCCCCCGCGGCGACCAGCGCCGGCACCGCGTCGGCGGCCGGCGAGGCGTTGCAAAGATTGCCGACCATGGTGGCGCGCCCCTGGATTTGCGTGGAGCCGATCAGCTCCGCGGCCTCGACCACGCCGGGCCAGAGCGCCTTCAGGCCCGCGTGCTCGCCCATTTCGGCGCCGGAGACCGCCGCACCGATGCGGTAGCCGCCGTTCTCCTCGGCGATCTCGCGCATGCCGGAAATGCGTTTCAGGTCGACCACGAGGTCGGGCTCAATGCGCCCGGTGCGCATCTGCACGATCAGGTCCGTGCCGCCGGCGAGCACATGCGCCAGGCCCTTTTCCCCGGCCAGAAGTGTTACGGCCGTCTCGATCGTCTCGGGTGCTTCGTATCTCATTGCGTGGCTCGTTCCAGGTCCCCGACGTATCCGTTGACGTATGGTTATAGCTGACACGTGCGTTTTCGCCAGCGCGGACGAATGGCCCGGCCGTCCACCCGCCTCGCGCTGGGGTCGGTCCGGTCAAGTCATGGTGGCGCACTTCGCTCAGGCTGCGCGGCACGAGGCCGCGTATCCCATGATATGGCGTCGGCTCACAAAATTTGAATGGCGGAGGGGGAGGGATTCGAACCCTCGGTACGCTCGCGCGTACAACGGTTTTCGAGACCGCCCCGTTCGACCGCTCCGGCACCCCTCCGCGGCTGCACCGATCATCCGGGCGTGATCGCGTCAGGCCCCGACTTAGACACTGGCCACGCCGGCGTCAAGCGGGCCCGTGCCAAGCGGATTGCAACCCCGGCGGCCGCCGGGGCATCATGGCCGGCGCCAGCCGTCATCCAGCTCCAACCACACAGTCTTTGGAGAAACAGCGTTCAATGACCACGCTCATCGGCCTGTCCGGCAGCGCCCGCCAGAAATCCCTCAACACAGCGCTTCTTCGCACCATGGCCGAGCTTGCGCCCGAAGGCGTCGAGATCGCGGTGGAGACCATCGCCGGCATCCCCCTCTACGACGGCGACACGGAGGAAAGCGAGGGCGTCCCGCAGGCCGTGGAGACGCTGAAGGACAAGATCGCCGCGGCCGACGGCCTGATCCTGGTTTCGCCGGAATACAACAACTCGATCCCCGGGCCCTTCAAGAACGCCATCGACTGGCTGTCGCGGCCGCCGAAGGACATCGGCCGGGTATTCCGGGGCAGGCCGGTGGCGCTGGCCGGCGCGACGCCCGGCGGCATGGGCACGCTGCTGGCGCAGAACGCCTGGCTGCCGGTGGTCCGCACCCTGGGCATGCGGCCGTGGTTCGGCGGGCGCATCACGGCCTCGCGCGCCAACACCATGATCGGCGACTCCGGCCTCATTGAAGACGACGGTCTGCGCGACCAGATCAAAGGCTTCGTGGAGGGCTTCGCGAGCTTCGTGACGCAGCCGCACTAGCCCGCGGATAAACCCCGGGAAATTGGTCCCCGCGGCCACGGATAGCGGGCATTGACAGGGGCAGGCGCGGCTGTATAGTGCGCGCTCGCGCAGCCGCGGACGACTGTTCGCGGCCCCCGTTTTTATGGCATGGCGCAGGATCGACACAGGTTCGGCTCTGACATGGTTTCGCGGCCGGTCGCGCCGCGCCCGGTGCCCCGCACATGCCGGTTGGCAAATGGCTGGATGGATAAAACGATGTTCGCAGTCGTGAAAACAGGCGGCAAGCAGTACAAGGTCGCCAAGGACGATGTGATCAAGGTCGAGCGGCTGGACGCCGAGCCGGGCGACACCATCGCCCTGGAAGAGGTCCTCATGCTCGGCGACGGCGACAAGACCACCGCCGGCCAGCCGACCGTGGCCGGCGCCTGCGTCGCCGCCGAGGTCTTGGAGCAGGCCCGCGCCAAGAAGATCCTGGTCTTCAAGAAAAAGCGCCGCAAGGGCTATCGGCGGCTGAACGGCCACCGCCAAAACCTGACGGTCCTGCGTGTGACCGACATCCTGACCGACGGCAAGAAGCCGGCGCAGGCCAAGTCCGGCGCGGCAAAGCAGGCGAAGGCGCCGGCAGAGAAGACCGAGGCCAAGAAGCCAGAGGCCAAGAAGCCCGAGGCCAAGAAGGCGGCGCCGAAGAAGACGACGGCGAAGAAGGCGGCGCCGAAGAAGACGGCGGAAAAGTCCGGCACGGCAAAGAAAGCCTCCGGCGGCGCGGCGTCCAAGGCGAAGTCCTCCACGTCGAAGGCCTCGACAACCAAATCTTCGGCCGCCAAGAAAGCTTCCGGCGCGAAGGCCTCCGGCGGCAAGGCCGGCGCATCGAAGGGCGCGGCCTCCAAGGCCAAGACCACGAAGAAGAGCAAGGAGTAAGACCCCATGGCGCACAAGAAGGCAGGCGGCAGTTCCCGCAACGGGCGCGACTCCGAAGGTCGGCGCCTGGGCGTCAAGAAATTCGGCGGCGAGAGCGTGATCCCCGGCAACATCATCGTCCGCCAGCGCGGCACCAAATTCCATCCCGGCAACAACGTCGGCATGGGCAAGGACCACACGATCTTCGCGACGGCGGAAGGCAACGTTTCCTTCAGCAAGTCGCGCGGCAAGACTTTCATTTCGGTGGACCCGGCGGAGTAACGCGGGGGCCCCGACCGCTTCTGGATCAGGTCTCCGGGGGAATGGCGCGCCATTCCCCCTTTTTCGTTTTCGCGCGGTCCCAAGGCGGCTGATCCGAGAGCCGAACGATGAAGTTCCTCGACGAGGCCAAAATCTTCGTGAAGAGCGGTGACGGCGGCAACGGCTGCGTGTCGTTCCGGCGCGAGAAGTACATCGAGTTCGGCGGCCCCAACGGCGGCAACGGCGGGCGCGGCGGCGACGTCGTGGTGCAGACGGTCGAGGGTCTCAACACGCTGATCGACTTCCGCTACCAGCAGCATTTCAAGGCCGAGCGCGGCCAGCATGGCATGGGCAGCGACCGTCACGGAAAAAGCGGCAAGACCCTGACGATCAAGGTGCCGCCGGGCACGCAGATCCTGGCCGAGGACAAGCAAACGCTGATCGCCGACCTGGAACACGCCGGCGAGCGTATCGTCCTCGCCCGCGGCGGCGACGGCGGCTTTGGCAACGCACACTACAAGACCTCCACCAACCAGGCCCCGCGGCGCGCTGACCCCGGCTGGCCGGGAGAGGAAAGGTGGGTCTGGCTGCGCCTGAAGCTGATCGCCGATGCCGGCCTTGTGGGTCTGCCGAACGCCGGCAAGTCGACCTTCCTCTCGGCGGTCTCGCGCGCAAAGCCCAAGATCGCCGACTATCCCTTCACCACCCTGCATCCGAACCTGGGCGTGGTCACGGTCTCGGACGAAAGCTTCGTGCTGGCCGATATTCCCGGTCTGATCGAGGGCGCGCACGAAGGCGTCGGCCTGGGCGACCGCTTCCTGGGCCATGTAGAGCGCTGTGCGGTTTTGCTGCACCTGATCGACGGCACCGGCGAAGACGTGGCAGCCGACTACCGGACGGTGCGCGACGAACTGACGGCCTACGGCCACGGCCTTGCCGACAAGCCCGAGGTGCTGGCGCTGAACAAGACCGACGCCCTGACCAGCGAGACGGCGGCGGAGAAAGCCGCTGCGCTTTGCGAGGCCGCTGGCGGCAAGCAGGTGCTGGAAATTTCCGGGGTGGCGGGACACGGCGTGCAGGAGGTCCTGAAGGCGCTGCTGCCCTTCATCGCCGAGGCCCGCGCCGCCCGCCGCGAGGCGGAAAGGCAGGCGGGCAAGACCGAGGAAGCCGAGGCCTGGCGGCCATGAGCGAAGCGGCACGCACCGAGCCCTCGCTTGCCGACGTCCGGCGCCTGGTCGTGAAGATCGGCTCGGCGCTGCTGGTCGACGAGGAAACGGGCACCATCCGTCAGGACTGGCTGGCCGCGCTGGCGGAGGACCTGGCGGACATCAAGGCGCGCGGGGCGGAGGTGCTGGTCGTCTCCTCCGGCGCCATTGCCGTCGGCCGCCGGCACCTCGGTCTGACCGGCCGCGCCATCCGGCTCGAGGAGAAGCAGGCCGCCGCGGCCACGGGCCAGCTTCGCCTGGCGCACGCCTATCAGGAGGCGCTGGCCCGCCACGACATCACGGTGGCGCAGGTGCTGGTGACGCTCGACGACACCGAGGCGCGCCGGCGGCACCTGAACGCGCGCTCCACGCTGAGCACGCTGCTGCGCCTGGGCGCGGTGCCGGTGATCAACGAGAACGACACGGTGGCCACGACCGAGATCCGCTTCGGCGACAACGACCGCCTGGCTGCGCGCGTGGCGGCGATGATGAACGCCGAGGCGCTGGTGCTGCTCTCCGACATCGACGGGCTCTATTCCGCCGATCCGCGCCGCGACGGCGAGGCCCGGCACCTGCCCGTGGTGGAGCGCATCACGCCGGAGATCGAGGCCATGGCCGGCGACGCCCCGCCCGGCTATTCCTCGGGCGGCATGGTCACCAAGATGCAGGCTGCCAAAATCGCGGTGGCCGGCGGCTGCAGCATGGCGATCGCCAGCGGTCGCGGCCTGCACGCACTCCGGGCCGTGGCCGAGGGCGCGCGCTGCACCTGGTTCCTGGCCGAGGTGGCGCCGCTGGCCGCGCGCAAGCGCTGGATCGCCGGCACCCTGAAGCCGCTGGGCAAGCTGCACCTGGACGCCGGCGCGGCGCGCGCGCTGAAGCAGGGGCGCAGTCTGCTGCCGGCCGGCGTCACCTCTGTCGAAGGCCGCTTCGAGCGCGGCGATGCGGTGCTCGTCGTCGATCCCGAGGGTCGCGAGATCGCCCGCGGGCTGACGGCCTATTCCAGCGAGGACGCCCGTGTCATCATCGGCCACAAGAGCGGCGACATCGAAAGCCTGCTCGGCTACCGTGGCCGCGAGGAGCTGATCCACCGCGACGACATGGTGCTGAGCCGCGAGCAATCCTAAATGGAAGTAGCAGCCGACTTGCCAGGGAGCTGATCATGTCCGCCAACGCCCCCGTTTTCGATCGCCAGGCCGAAGGCCGCGACATCGAGCAAACGATGCACGATCTGGGCCGCCAAGCGCGCGCCGCGGCGCACACGCTGGCGCTCGCCGATCCCGAGGCGAAGAACGCGGCGCTGCGTCATGCGGCCGCCCGCCTGCGCGAGGAGACGCCGGCGATCCTGGCCGCCAACGACAAAGACATGTCCGCAGCGCGCGCCAAGGGGCTGAGCGAGGCGCTGCTGGACCGCCTGCAGTTGACCGACGCGCGGGTCGAGGCGATGGCCAAGGGACTGGAGGACATCGCCGAGCTGCCCGATCCCGTCGGCCGCACGCTGGAAGAGTGGGAGCGGCCGAACGGCCTGAAAATCGCCAAGGTCACCGTGCCGCTGGGCGTGATTGGAATCATCTATGAAAGCCGGCCGAACGTCACGGCGGATGCCGGCGGGCTCTGCCTCAAATCCGGCAATGCGGCGATCCTGCGCGGCGGCTCGGAATCCTTTCATTCCGCCGGCGCCATCCTGGATGCCCTGCGCCACGGCCTGGCGGCCGCAGGCCTTCCCGAGGCCGCGGTTCAGCGCGTGCCGACGACCGACCGCGCGGCCGTGGGCGTGCTGCTGCGCATGAGCGACTTCGTCGACGTGATCGTGCCGCGCGGCGGCCGCGGGCTGGTGGAGCGCGTGCGCAACGAGGCGACGGTGCCGGTCTTCTCGCACCTGGACGGCATCTGCCACACCTACGTGCAGAAGAGCGCAGATCCCGTCGAGGCGGTCGCCGTGGTGCACAACGCCAAGCTGCGCCGGCCCGGCATCTGCGGGGCGACGGAGACCTTGCTGGTCGACCGCGACGCCGTCGACAGCCACCTGCGGCCAATCCTGGAGGCGCTTTTCGCCGCCGACTGCGAGATTCGCGGCGACGAGACGGTGCGAGCCCTGGACGAGCGCGTGGTCCCGGCGACGGCGGAGGACTGGGACACCGAATACCTGGCGCCGGTCCTGTCGGTCGCCGTGGTGGACGGCCTCGACGAGGCGATCGCGCACGTCAACGCCCACGGCAGCCATCATACGGAGGCGATTCTGACGGCCGACGAGGCCGCCGCCCGGCGTTTCACCGAGGAGGTCGACGCCGGCATCGTCATGGTCAACGCCTCCACGCAGTTCGCCGACGGCGGCGAATTCGGCATGGGCGCGGAGATCGGCATCTCCACCGGCAAGCTGCACGCCCGCGGCCCTGTCGGCGCGGCGCAGCTCACCTCCACCAAATACGTGGTCAGGGGCGCCGGCCACACCCGGCCTTGAGCCCGGACCTCGCGTAACCCGGCATGACAGGACGCCTTCCCACACCGGCCCGGCTGGCCCGCGCGCTGGGCGACTTCCTGCCGCCGGACGGAAGCCGCATCGGCCTGCTGGGCGGCTCGTTCAATCCCGCGCACGGCGGCCACCGCCATATCAGCCTGGAGGCGCTGGACCGCTTGGGGCTCGACGAGGTCTGGTGGCTGGTGAGCCCGCAAAACCCCCTGAAGCCGGCCGCCGGCATGAGCGAGCTGGATGAGCGGCTGGAGAACGCGCAGCAGGTGGCGGCCCATCCGCAGATACGGGTAACCGGTGTCGAGCGCGAGCTCGGCACCCGCTTTACCGCCGATACCTTGCAGGAGCTCGTCCGTCGCCTGCCGCGGGTCGGTTTCGTCTGGCTGATGGGCGCCGACAACCTGGCGCAAGTGGACCGCTGGGACCGCTGGACACGAATCTTTCATACCGTCCCCGTTGCGGTTTTCGACAGACCTTCTTATTCTTTTACTGCGGTGACCGCGAAAGCGGCGCGCCGCTTCGCCCGCTACCGCCTGGCAGAGAGCAGCGCCAAGCGGCTGGCGGACGAAAGGCCGCCGGCCTGGGTCTTTCTGCACATTCGCAAGGACCCGCGTTCGGCGACCGAAATCCGGGCCCGGCAGGGCCGTTAAGGGCCGCCGGGGCCGGTCGTTTGATCGGTTCAACGGAGGTGGCAGTCATACCGCAAGCGACCCATTCGCCCGCAACAACGCCGAACGGCTCGAGCGGGCATCCCACCGGCGAGGCGCTGCTTCGTCTGGTGGCGACGTCTCTGGAAGACGACAAGGCGGAAGACCTCGTCGTCATCGATCTCACGGACAAGTCAAGCATTGCCGATGCCATGGTCATCGCCAGCGGGCGCTCCGCCCGGCAGGTCTCCGCCATGGCCGAGCATCTGCTGGAGCGCCTGAAGGCCGCCGGCCTGAAAGGCGTCGGCGCAGAGGGGCAGGCGCGCGGCGACTGGGTCCTGATCGACGGCGGCGACGTGATCGTCCACATCTTCCGTCCCGAGGTTCGCAGCTTCTACAACCTCGAGAAGATGTGGGGCGCACCCGCCGTGACGGCCCGAGGCGCTGATGCCGGGGCCCAGGCGGCTGTGCTGAACTGACGGCAGCGCGGCGGCGAGCCGCGCTCCCGTGACACGGCTTTCGGAGACGGGCGGCGCCCACTGCCCGACAGGAATGTCATGCGCCTCACGCTGGCCGTCGTAGGCCGCGCCCGCAAGGGTTCCCTGAAAACCCTCTATGAAGACTATGCCGGACGCCTGTCCTGGCCGCTGGAGTTGCGCGAGGTCGAGGAAAAGCGCCCCTTGAGCGCGCCCGAACTGAAAGTGCGGGAGGCCGAGCTGCTGCTGGCGGCCGCACCCAAGGGCGCACGGCTGGTGGCGCTGGACGGGCGTGGCAAACAGCTCGACAGCGTCCAGTTCGCCAGACTGCTGGAGGACTGGCAGGACCGCGGCGAGCAGGATGTTTGCTTCCTGATCGGCGGCGCCGAGGGCCTCGACGACACGGTGGTCGACAAAGCGCAGCTTGCACTGTCTTTGGGCGCCATGACTTGGCCACACATGCTGGTCAGGGTGATGCTGGCCGAGCAGTTGTTCCGCGCGCAGTCGATCCTGGCCGGGCACCCCTATCACCGGGCGTGATACCCCTCCCGCGCCGGGCGTCGGCTCTGGTCCGTGCTGCGACGATCGGCTACTGTCGTCGGCGATTTGCTTCACTTATATACTGGGTCGCATGACCGATACGCCCGAGAGCCCCACGAGACCCGAGCGCGCGAAACCCGGGAAGAGCGCGCCGAAACCGGTGGTGCTGTGCATCCTGGACGGCTGGGGCTACCGCGAGGAGCGGGAGAACAACGCCATTGCGCTGGCGCACACGCCGGCCATGGACCGGCTGTGGCGCGACAATCCGCACGCGCTGATCGACGCCTCCGAGCATTATGTCGGCTTGCCAAAGGGGCAGATGGGCAACTCCGAGGTCGGTCACATGAACATCGGAGCCGGCCGCGTGGTCCTGCAGGAACTGCCGCGCATCGACAAGGCGCTGAAAGAGCGCGCGCTCGCCGGCAACGAGGTGCTCGCGGCCTTCGTCGCGGCGCTGAAGGACAGCGGCGGCACGGCCCACCTCATGGGCCTGATGTCCCCCGGCGGCGTTCATTCGCACCAGCGCCACATCGCCGCGCTGGCCAACCACCTGCGCTCGGAACAGGTGCCGGTCAAAGTGCATGCCTTTCTGGACGGCCGCGACACGCCGCCGCGCAGCGCGCTCGACTACCTCAAGAGCTTCGAGAAGGACGCACCGGACGCGGACATCGCCACCGTTTCCGGGCGCTACTACGCGATGGACCGGGATAAGCGCTGGGACCGGGTGGCCCGGGCCTATGCCGCGCTCGTCGACGCGGAGGGCGAGCAGGCGGCAAGCCCGCGCCAAGCCGTGCAGCAAGGCTACGACGCAGGCCAGGACGACGAGTTCCTGCTGCCGAGCGTGGTGGAGGGCTATGCCGGCATGGCCGACGGCGATGGCGTGCTGATGGCGAATTTCCGTGCCGACCGGGTGCGCGAAATCCTGACGGCTCTGCTGGACCCGGACTTCGACGGGTTCGAGCGCAAGCGAACGGTCGACTTCGCAGCGGCCGCCGGCATGGTGGAGTACTCCGCCGCGCTCAACCGTCGCATGGATGCGCTTTTCCCGCCGCAGGCCATGACCCACACGCTGGGCGAGGTCGTCGCTGAAGCCGGGCTGAAGCAGTTGCGCATCGCCGAGACCGAGAAATACGCCCACGTCACCTTCTTCCTGAACGGCGGACGCGAAGAGGACTTCGCGGGCGAGGAGCGCATCCTCGTGCCCTCGGCGCAGGTGGCGACCTACGACCTGCAGCCCGAAATGTCGGCGCAGGACGTCACCGACCGGCTGATCGAATGCATCGAGCAGGCCCGCTTCGACCTCATCGTCGTCAACTACGCCAACGGCGACATGGTCGGCCACAGCGGCAAGCTGGAGGCTGCGATCGCCGCCGCGGAGGCCGTGGACGCCTGCATCGGTCGCCTGAGCCAGGCGGTGGAAACGGCGGGCGGGGCGATGTTGATCACCGCCGACCACGGCAACGCCGAGCAAATGGCCGACCCGGCAACGGGTCAGGCGCACACCGCGCACACGATGAACCGGGTGCCCGTGATCCTGACCGGCGCAGCGGACGCGATGTCCCGCTTCGACCGGCGCATGGACGACGGTCGGCTTTGCGATATCGCCCCGACGGTCCTGACGCTGATGGGGCTCAACCAGCCCGAGGAGATGACCGGGCAAAGCCTGCTACGCGGGGCCGCGCGCGCCTCGGCGGCGGAGTGACCTTGACCACGCACAGCCACCTCCCGGCCCGTGCCGTCGCGATCGCGGTGCTGACCGTCTTGCTGGCGCCAGCGGCCGCGGGCCTGCTCGTCGCGCCGGCGGCGGCGCAGCAACAACAGGGCGCGCCGAACGACCTGGAATCCATCGAAGAGCGCATCGAAAAGGACCGCGCGGAGGCCGAGCGTCTGGCGAAGGAGGCGCAAGCCCTGCGCAGCGAAATCTCGCGCCTGCGTCAGGAATCGATCGCCGCGGCGGCCAAGGCACAGGACCTGGAGGAGCAGATCTCGGAAAACGAGGCGCAACTCGCCCGCCTGCAGCAGGAGGAGGCGGAAAAGCGCGCCGCCCTGGCCGAGCGCCGCTCGCAGCTCGCCGACACGCTGGCCGCGCTGCAGCGCATCGCCATCCGGCCGCCGGAAGCGACGCTGATCCAGCCGGGCGAGCCGCTGGATGTGGTGCGCAGCGCCATGCTGCTGCGCGTCGCGGTGCCCGCCATCGAGCGGCGGGCTGAGAAGCTGAACAGCGAGCTGGAGACGCTGCGCGACTTGCGCGGGCGAATCGACCGCAGCCGCGAGCAACTGGGCGCCGCCGCCGAGGCGCTCGCATCGGAACGCGCACGGCTTTCCACATTGTTGACCGAGAAGGAGCGGCTGACCCGGCAGTCCCTCGACCGCTCCGCGGCTGCGCGTGAACGCGTGCAAGCCCTGGTCGAGGAGGCCGAGAACCTCCGCGAGCTGATGGATGCGATCGAGCGCGAGGCTGCCGCGCGGCGCGAGCGCGAGCGGCTGGATGCGCGCGGCCGGCGGCTGTTCCAGCAAACCCGCGAGCAGATGGCGGCGCTGACGGTTCCGCAGCCCGAGCCGCCGGAGGCACGGGACGAGCCGCCGGCGCCCGAAGATACGGGCATCCCCGCGATCCCCGAACCACCCGGCGGGCAGACGGACGCAGGCGCTGACCAGAGCCCGGGGGACAGGCTGCGCGAACAACTTCAGAAGCAGCAGCAGACCGCCGCGCTGCCGGGCGTGCCGCTTGACAAACCCGCGAACATCCGCAGCCTGCCCGCTCAGGCGCGGCCCGTGCTGCTGCCGCCGGTGCGCGGCCGGATCGAAAAACTTTTCGGACAGCCGGATCCGAAGACCGGCGTCACCTCGAAGGGCATCACGCTCACCGCGCGCGACGGCGCGCAGGTCGTTGCGCCCTTCGACGGACAAGTGGCCTATGCCGGCCAGTTTCGCGGGTATGGGTCAATCTTGATACTGGAACATGCAGGCGGATATCATACGCTGCTAGCCGGTCTCACGCAGATCAACGCGGTGACCGGACAGTGGGTCCTGGCGGGTGAACCTATCGGACGCCTGAACAAAATCGATGGCGACGGGCCGCGCCTTTACGTCGAGCTTCGGCGCGAGAGCCAGCCCATCAATCCCCTGCCCTGGCTGGCAACCACAGGCGACAAGGTAAGAGGCTGATGCGAATTCCTGGAACGACATCCCTGAGACTGGCCATTCTCGCTCTCGGCATTGCGGTGGCCGTGCCGCTCGCGGTGCTGCCGGCCGCCGGACAGAACGGCGGGCAAGAGGCCGACAACGACACTTACCGCCAACTGAAGCTGTTCGGCGACGTCTTCGAGCGCGTGCGCGCCGACTACGTCGAGGAGGTTGGCGACAAGGAGCTGATCGAATCCGCCATCAACGGCATGCTGACCTCGCTGGACCCGCACTCGGCCTACCTCGACGCCGATTCCTTCAAGGACATGCAGGTGCAGACGAAGGGCGAATTCGGCGGCCTTGGCATCGAGGTCACCATGGAAAACGGCTTCGTCAAGGTGGTCTCGCCGATCGACGACACCCCGGCCTACCGCGCCGGCCTGCAGGCGGGCGATTTCGTCACGCACCTGGACGACGAGCCGGTGCTGGGCCTGACGCTCGCCGAAGCCGTGGAGAGGATGCGCGGCAAGGTGGGCACCGACATCACGCTGACGATCCGCCGCGCGGAGGAGGAGCCCTTCGACGTGACCATCACCCGCGACGTGATCAAGATTCAATCGGTGCGCAGCCGGCTGGAAGGCGCAATCGGCTATGTGCGGATCACCGCCTTCAACGAGCAGACCTCGCCGGGCCTGGAGCGCGAACTGGAAGAGCTTCGCAAGGAACTCGGCGGCGAACTCAAGGGGATCGTGCTCGACCTGCGCAACAATCCGGGGGGCCTGCTGGATCAGGCCATCGCGGTGTCCGACGCCTTCCTCGATCGCGGCGAGATCGTCTCCACACGCGGGCGCGACGAGGAGGATTCCCAGCGCTTCAACGCGCACGACGGCGACATGGCGAGCGGCGTGCCC
>JAWVYK010000031.1:0-16276 GCA_033722755.1 Rhodovibrionaceae bacterium
CCTCGCGCAGCATCTGCGCGCCCATGTTCTCGAACTTGTCGGAGAGCTCGATCTCCTTGGCGACCGAAACGCCGTCCTTGGTGGTGCGTGGCGCGCCAAACGACTTTTCGACCACCACGTTGCGGCCCTTGGGACCGAGGGTGACCTTTACGGCGTCGGCCAGAATGTCGACGCCGCGCAGCATCCGCTGGCGCGCGTCCTGGGAAAATCTGACGTCTTTCGCTGCCATTGCGATATACGCTCCTTCGTCTTCGTCTCTATTGGTGTGCCTTCAGTCGACTCAGTCGACGATGCCCATGATGTCGCTCTCGCGCATGATCAGCACGGTGTCGCCGTCCAGCGTCACCTCTGTGCCCGACCACTTCGCGAAAAGCACGCGATCGTTCTTCTTCACGTCGAGCGGACGAACGTTGCCGTCCTTGTCGAAGGTGCCCTGGCCGACGGCCAGCACCTTGCCTTCCTGCGGCTTCTCCTTTGCGGTGTCCGGGATGATGATCCCGCCGCTGGTCTTGTCTTCCTGCTCGATCGGCTTGACCACGACCCGGTCGTGAAGCGGCCTGAATTTCATAGATTTTTCTCCGTGCGAAGCCGTCTGATGTCTCGTTTGTGCCTTGTGGGAACAGCCGGCAGCAGAATCAAAGGCCGGCCGTTAGCACTCGCCCGTAGTGAGTGCTAGGCGCGCATATAGATGTCGGCTGGAGAGGTGTCAACCATGAGGCGCGCGCAAGGCGCGGCACTCAGGGGCGGTTTGGGCTGTAGGACGCTACTGGGCGGCCATGTCGCCGTAGCGGCGCTGGAAGCGGGCCCGGTCCGCCGGGTCGAGGCTGACCTTGAGGTGGGCAACATGCCCTTCGTCGCGGCGTTCGAGCACCTGACCGTGGTCGTAAAGCCAGGACAGCGCGGCGCCGTCTGTCAGATCGATGTCGACTTCCAGAAGGTCGCGCGCCCGTGCCAACTCGCCGTCAATGAAATGCAGCACGCCCTCGACCCCCTCGCCGGTCAGCGCGGAACAGCCCACCGCGCGTTCGGCGCGCGCCAATTGCGCGGACACGAACTGATGGCGCTTGTCGTCCAGCAGGTCGAGCTTGTTCCAGACCTCCGCCAGCCCGCGTTCGACCGTTCGCTCCATTCCAAGTTCGCGCAGCACGTTTTCCACGTCATGCTTCTGCGCCTCGCTGTCCGGGTGCGAGATGTCGCGCACGTGCAGTACGAGATCGGCTTCCAGGACCTCTTCCAGCGTCGCGCGAAAGGCTGCAACGAGATGGGTCGGCAGGTCCGAGATAAATCCCACGGTATCGGACAGGATCACCTCTTGGCCGGACGGCAGTTTCAGCCCACGCATGTTCGGGTCCAGCGTGGCGAAGAGCATGTCGTGGGCAAAGGCCTCGGAGCGGGTCAGCTTGTTGAACAGCGTCGATTTGCCGGCGTTGGTATAGCCCACCAGCGCAATCACCGGATAGGGCACCCGCTGGCGGGCCTTGCGGTGCAGCTCCCGGGTGCGTCGCACCTGCGCCAGATCGCGTTTTATGGAGGCGATGCGGTCGGTGATAATGCGCCGGTCGATCTCAAGCTGACTTTCACCCGGTCCGCCGAGGAAGCCGTAGCCGCCGCGCTGACGCTCGAGGTGGGTCCAGGAGCGTACCAGCCGCGAGCGCTGATAGTTGAGCGATGCCAGTTCGACCTGCAGCTGGCCTTCCTTGGTGCGGGCGCGGGCGCCGAATATCTCCAGAATCAAGCCCGTGCGGTCGATGACCTTGGCGTTCCAAGCGCGTTCAAGATTGCGCTGCTGAACCGGACTGACAGCGGCATCGACAACCACTACGTCGATCGCCTTCGCCAGCACGGTTTCGCCGAGGCGCTCCACGGCGCCGCGGCCGAACAGCGTCGCCGGCTGCGGCCGGTCCACGCGCACCACCTCGGCGCCCGCCACCCTGAGGTCGATGGCCGCCGCCAGGCCCTTGGCTTCCTCGAGCCTAGCATCGGCGTGGCGGCGCGCAGCACCGGCCGTGGCTTGCCCGTTTTGCGGCAGATCCGGATGGACGACCAGGGCGCGCCCGGACGAATAGTTGCGAGGATCGACCCGGCCCGGCGCGTCGCCACCGGCTTCTCCTGGATCGGCCGGCGACGATCCGCCTTCTGGCTGGTTGGGCTCTCGGGTCAAACTAGCTGCCTTCGTCCTCTTTCTGTTGCTCGAAGAGATTGACCGGCGTCGCCGGCATCACCGTCGAGATCGCGTGCTTGTAGACAAGCTGAGAATGGGAATCCCGGCGGAGCAGAACGCAAAAATTGTCGAACCACGTAATGATTCCCTGCAGCTTCACGCCATTCACCAAGAATATGGTGACGGGTACCTTGTTTTTCCGGATGTGGTTCAGGAAAACGTCCTGAACGTTTTGAGATTTTTCCGCAGCCAATGTCGCCCCCTTTCGATTTTGCTGTTTACTGGCTTTTCGGGGCGCTACGGTCCTTTGCGACCGAGCGGAGGTTAAGATTCAGAACCAACCCTCACATTTATATAAAACGACACTACCACTTATGAAGGTGCAAGACGAAATTTCACGTCATCGTAAGCATCTCCTGCAATTTTTGACAGGTCGGAACGTGATCGACCACGATATCCAAGCCGAATTCGCCGTCGCCCGGCGGCGCGGAACGCAACAGAATCGGCCGGCATTTTGAATTCAGGGCGCATTCGACGTCGATATCGGTATCGCCGACGAACCAGACCTCCTCGCCCAAGGCAACGTCGGTGCCTTCAAGCGCCATAGCGACCGGCTCGCAGGCGGGTTTGTCCCGCGGCGCGTCGGTGGCGCCCACCAGCCGGTGAAAATAACCGGTCCAGCCGAGATGCTCGGCCTCGCGCCGCAAGATGTTGCCGCGCTTGTTGCTGACGACCGCCAAGGCCAGCCCTTCGGCATAAAGCGCATCGAGCATCGGCCCGGCGCCCGGCATTGCGCGCAGTGTTTCCAGGTGATCGGCCTCGAAGGTGCCGTAGAAGATCCGCGTGGCTTCCTCCGTGCGCGCGCCGAAGAGCTTGGGAAAGGCGTCCCTGGCCGAGGCCCGCACCCGTTGTTTTGTCTCCTCGAACGTCCAGGGCGTCATGCCCATGGCCTCGAATGTCACGCCAAGGGCGTGGTGGATCGCCGGCCAGGTGTCCACCAGCGTATTGTCCCAGTCGAATACAAGTGCCCGGGGGCGCGTCGTCCCCATCATGCGGCCCCTGCCCGCTCCTCCGCGGCCGCCTGCGCCTCGGCCTCGCCCTGCTCCTCCGCATAGCTGACGTAGGTGGCCCGCAGCTTGCCGGTCAGGATGCCGGGATGGCCGTTGCCGACGGGCGCCCCGTCGATGGAGGTGACCGGCATGACGAAATTGGTGCTGGACGTAATGAAGGCCTCGCGCGCGGCTTTGGCCTCCTCGACCGTGAAGGGGCGCTCCTCGAGCGTGACGCCGGTATCCTCCAACAGCTTGATCAGCGCGATCCGCGTGATGCCATTCAGGATTCCGCTGTCGGCCTGGCGCGTGACCAGCTTGTCATCCTGGGTGACGATCCAGGCGTTGGTGGAAGAACCCTCCGTGACGAAGCCCTCGGAATCGACCATCCAGGCCTCGTAGGCGCCCGCGTCGGTGGCTTCCTGTTTCGCCAGGACATTAGGAAGCAGCGACACCGATTTGATATCACAGCGCTTCCAACGGATATCCGGCACCGTTACGACGGCAATGCCCTCGGCCAGCTTCTCCGGACTGGGCGGCGCCATCTGTCGGGTGGTCATCACCAGGGCCGGTGTCGCATCGGTCGGAAATTTGTGGTCGCGCGGCGCCACGCCGCGAGTTACCTGCATATAGAGGAAGCCGTTCGTCAGCCGGTTGCGCCGCATCAGCTCGCGGGTGACCAGCTTGATCGCCTGCCGGCTCATCGGCATGGCGATGCGCAGTTCGCCCAGCGACCGCTCCAGACGGTCCAGATGCGGCTCCTCGTCCACGATCACGCCGTTGTGGACGGGAACCACCTCGTAGACGCCGTCGGCGAACTGGTAGCCGCGGTCCTCAATATGCACGGCCGCGCGGGAGTGCGGCAGGTATCGTCCATTCACGTAAGCCTGGCGCGGCATGTGGCGGCCTCCTCGTCGCTGGGGTCGAGATCAGATTCCCCTACAGGGTTGGGGCACAATATGGCCCCGGTTCAGAAGAACTCCAGGCGCACCGCGAACAGCCGTTCGACCTTCTTCACAGCGGAGGTGGCGGCAAAGATGATGACGCGGTCGCCCGGCCGGATCACCGTGTCGCCGCGCGGGATCACCACCTCCGAACCGCGCACGATGGCGCCGATCAAGACGCCCTCCGGAAGCTCCGCATCGCGCAGCGGCACCCCGACCAGGCTGGAGGTCTCCAGGGCGTCGGCCTCGATAAGCTCGCCGAACCCCTCGGAAAGCGAATGGACCGAGCGGATGCGCCCCCTGCGCACATGTTGGAGGATGGTCGAGACGGTGATCGCCCGCGGGCTGACCACGGTGTCGATGCCCAGCGAGCCGATGAGCGGCCCGTAGGTGGTCTTGTTGACGAGCGTGACCGCGCGCTGACAACCGTGCCGCTTGGCCAGCAACGAGGCCAGGATGTTGACCTCGTCGTCATTGGAAACCGCGACCACGGTTTCCGCCGCCTTCACGTTGCTTTCTTCCAAGATCTCGGTGTCCAGCGCGTCGCCGTGGATCACGACGGTCCGGTTCAAGGCCTCCGCGACGACCTCGGCGCGGTCCTTGTTCACCTCGATCATCTTCAGGGCCACATGCGGATGCTCGCGCTCCACCTGCTTGGCGAGGTTCAGGCCGATGTTGCCGCCGCCGACGATGATGACCCGCCGGGCCTCGCGCTCCTCGTGCCCGAAGGCGGCCATCGCCCGGCCCAGATGTGCGGCATCGGCCACGAAGTAGACGTCGTCGCCGGGCAAAAGCTGGTCTTCCGCGCGCGGCACGATCCCGCGGCCTTCGCGCTGGATGCCGACGATGACGATGTGCATGTCGGGGAAAAGCGCGGTCAATTCCCTGAGCGGTGTATGCAGAATCGGCGTCGCCTCCGTGCAATGCACGCCGATCAGGCTGACCTTGCCCTCCGCCAGGGGGATCACGTCGAACGCGCCGGGTATCTCCAGCCGGCGCGCGATCGCCCTGGCCACCTCGATCTCGGGGGAGATCACCACGTCGATGGGCATGTGGTCGCGGCTGAAGAGGTCGGACCACAAAGGGTCCAGATAGCTCTGATGGCGCACGCGGGCGATCTTCGTGGGAACCTCGAACATGGAGTGGCAGATCTGGCAGGCCACCATGTTCACCTCGTCGGCGTAGGTGACGGCCACCACCATGTCAGCGTCGCCGGCGCCGGCTTCCTGCAGAATGTCGGGGTGCGAAGCGAAGCCCACGAGGCCGCGAACGTCGAGCGAGTCCGTGATTTTCTCGACCAGGTCCTGGGAACGGTCGACAACGGTGATATCGGCGCCTTCGCTCGACAGATAGCGGGCGATGTTGAACCCGACCTGGCCTGCCCCGCAGATGATGACTTTCATGCCGTTCGCCCGAGATCGCTTTTGCGAGAGTGTGCAGGCAAGGCCGCGCCGTGGCTACTGCCGATCGGAGTTGCCGGTGACGCCCAGCGAGCGCAGTTTCCGATGCAGGGCCGAGCGCTCCATGCCGACGAATGCAGCGGTGCGCGAGATGTTGCCCCCGAAACGCATGATCTGGGCCTCCAGATATTGCTTTTCGAAAAGCTCCCTCGCCTCGCGCAGCGGCAGTGTCATGATCTCCGTGCCCTCGTTATTCTGAAGCGCGCTGGGCGCAATCGCGCCGATGTCCGGCGGCAGCATGTCCGAACGCACCGGTTCGTCGGGCGAACCCTGCGCCATGATGAGTATCCAGTCCACCAGATTGCGCAGCTGTCGCACGTTGCCCGGCCATTCATAGGCCTGCAGCGCGGTCATCGCGTCGGGCGCCAGTCGGCGCGGCGGCACGCCTGTGATTTCCGCCGAGCGCTGCATGAAGTGCTCGACCAGCTCCGCGATATCCTCGCGCCGCTCGCGCAGGGCCGGCACGCTCAGCGGCACGACGTTGAGCCGGTAGAACAGGTCCTCGCGGAAGGTGCCGTCGGAAATTCTTTTCGTCAGGTCCCGGTTCGTCGAGGCGATGACCCGCACGTCGACCTCCACCTGTCGCTCTCCGCCGACGCGCACGAAGCTCTGCTCCTGCAGGACGCGCACGATCTTGCCCTGCGTCTCCAGCGGCATGTCCGCCACCTCGTCCAGCAAGAGCGTGCCGCCGTGGGCGCGCTCGAGATGGCCGAGCTTGATCCCGGCACCCTGCTCCTGCAGGCCCGGCTCGATGCCGAACAGTTCGCTTTCCAGGCGGTCGGGATGCATGGCGGCGCAGTTGAGCACCACGAAGGGGCCTTCCTGGCGCCGGGACCTATGGTGCAGCAGGCGGGCCACCACCTCCTTGCCGGCGCCTGCCGGACCGGTGATCAGCACACGGCTTCCGGTGGGCGCGACCTTTTCGATGGAGTGACGCAATTGGCTGACCGCCGATGAGCGGCCGATCAGCTCCGCCTCCGGGCCGGCGCGCAGCCGCAACTCCTCGTTCTCGCGCCTCAGCCGGGCGGCTTCGATGGCCCGCCGCACCACCAGCAGCAGGCGGTCGGACTTGAAAGGCTTCTCGATGAAGTCGTAGGCCCCCTGCTTGATCGCCTGCACCGCCGTTTCGATGGTGCCGTGGCCGGAGATCATCACGATCGGGATCGAGGAATCTTCCTCGCGGATCACTTCGAGAAGCTCGAGGCCGTCCAGCTTGCTGCCCTGGAGCCAGATGTCGAGGATCACCAGATGCGGCCGCCGGGCGCGAATCGCGTCGAGGGCAGCGTCGCTGTGCGCCGCGTCGCGCGTGCGATAACCCTCATCGTTCAGGACGCCGCCGATCAGCAGCCGAATATCGCTTTCGTCATCGACGATTAGCACATCGCCCGACATCTGACCCCGACCCGATTTCATACCTTGGCAGTCCGCTTCTTTTGCCGTGGTTTCTGTTTCGATTCTCCCGCCGGCTTCGTGTCCTGCTTGTCTTGCGCCTTTTCCTGCGCGCGCTCGTCGGGCAACGGGAATGAAACCGTGACAGCCGTGCCGCCCTCGGGACGGTCCTTCAGGGTCAGGGTCCCCCCATGGTCCTCCATAATCTTCATCACGATGGCGAGGCCGAGGCCGGTGCCCTTTTCGCGCGTTGTCACGTAGGGCTCCGTCAGCCGGTTCCGGGACTCCTTGGGCAGCCCGCAGCCGTCATCCGCAATTTCGACCCTCAGTTCGCCGCCCTCTGTGCCGAGATCGACCCAGATGTGGCCTGCCGGCCCGTCGTCTTCGGTGCTCTCGGGCTTTTCGCGATCCCGGCGGCTGTGGATCGCATCGACCGCGTTTTGCAGCAGGTTGGTAAACACCCGGGCGATCTGCTGACTGTCGCAGTTGAGCATGACGGGTTGCTCCGGCCCCTGGACGGAAAATTCGATGTCCGAGTGGGCATTGCGCTGGAGGAAGACCGACTGTTCCAGCAGTTCCTCGACGTTCTGTTCCGCCATGACAGGCGCTGGCATGCGTGCGAAGGACGAGAATTCGTCGACCATGCGGCCGATGTCGCTGACGTGCCTTACGATGGTCTCCGTGCACACCCGGAAGGTTTCGGGGTCGCTCTTCACTTCGTCGATGTAGCGGCGCTTGAGGCGCTCGGCGGACAACTGGATGGGCGTCAGCGGATTCTTGATCTCGTGGGCGATACGCCGGGCCACGTCGGCCCACGCCGCCTTGCGCTGGGCGCTCAACAATTCGCTGATGTCGTCGAAAGTGATGACGAAACCCAGAAGTCCATGCTCGTCGATCTCCGCCGCACAGCGCACCAGCAGAGTTCGGCTGCGGCCGTCGGAGCGCACCAAGGCCATCTGCCGCTCGGCCACGCGCCGCGGGCGCTGGCGGGCCGCCTCGACCAGCTCGGCCATCTCGGGGACGATCTCGTCGAGCGGCTTGCCCACGATATCGGTTGTTTTCACGGACAACAGTTCGCAGGCTGAGCGGTTCGGCAAGGTCACGCGCCCACGACTGTCCAGGCCGATCACGCCGGCCGAGACTCCCGAGAGCACGGCTTCGGTGAAGTGTCGGCGCACCTCAAGCTGACGGTTCGCATCGAGCAAGGCCTGTTGCTGGCTGGACAACTGCCCTGTCATGCGGTTGAAGGCCCGGCTGAGGGTGTCGATTTCGTCGCCGCTGTCCGGTTCCTCGACGCGGGCGCTCAGGTCGCCCCCGCGAACCTGTTCCGCCGCACGGATGAGCCCGCCCAGAGGCTTCGTCAGCTGATTTGCAAAAGCCAGTCCGACCCAGACCGCGGCCAGCAGCAGCAGCACTGCAACCACCACGAAAATGGCCGCGAAGGTGATTTGCAGGCCGGAACGCTTGCCCTCCAGAGCTTCATAGAGCTGGACGGCGCCACGCGTCTTGTCCATGTGGGCCAGCACCCGGGTGTCGACCAACCGCGAGACGAACAGATAGGTGGGCGTGACCGGGCTCAGTCGGACGACGGCGCGCACGCGGTCTTCGCTTTCGTCGTTGGTCAGGAAGACGATCTCGCCGGCGTCCGCGCGCTCCATGGCCCAGTCCGGGACCTCGGGGCTCATATCCAGCAGCACGCTGAACCCGGCGCGTGCCAGAATTTGGCCGTGTTCGTCGAACACCACCGCCTCGGTCAGTGAGCGCAGCACGGTCTGCGTCGCCAACTGCTGGCTGAACTTCTGGCGGTCGTAGGGATAGCCGCCGAACTCCCGGCTCAGGTCCTGCGCCATGGCCATGATGTCGGCGGAGATCGTATGCCTGTGCTCCGCCAGATAGGCCTCAGCCACCGCCAGCGATTCCTTGACCGCGGTGCTGACGCGCTCATGGAACCAGCCTTGCAGGGCAAAATTGAAGAACAGCACGGAGAAGACAGCGACCACGATCGCCGGCAGCATCGCCACCAGGCTGAACAAGGCGACCAGGCGTGCGTGCAGCCGAGCCCCGGCGATGCCGCGGCGGCGTTCCATCCAGATAATGACCAGCCGCCGGGCGACCAGAGCGCCCAGACCCAGCACCAGGATCAGATCGAGATTGAGCAGCAGCAGGACGCGCCGCGGATCGGCGCCGCCGGGGAAGTTCCCCGACATCGACGCGTAGGTCAGCACGCCCGATATGACCGCGCCGCAGGAAAGCACGATCGCCAGCTTTCGCTCGAGGTTCACCCGGCGCGCCCAGGCGGAGAATCTCCGCCAATAGGCAGTACGTTGGCCAGATGCGGCGGAATCGACGGTCATTCAGGGGCCCGCCCGAAATGGAGACTCAGACGCTCGATGCTTCACTCTGTGATGCAACACTGTGGCGCAAATGTCACTGAATTACTTTAATCCACGTATGATCTGAATATCGAGATCGCGGATTTTTTTGCGCAGCGTGTTGCGGTTGAGGCCCAGCAATTTGGCGGCGCGAAGCTGGTTGCCGCGCGTCGCGGCCAGGGAAAGCTCGATCAGCGGCTTCTCCACCTCCCTCAGGACCCGGTCATAAAGGCCCGAGGCCGGCAGCCGCTCCTTGTGCGCCCGAAAGTAGTCCCGCAAATGGCGCTCGACGGCGGCGCTCATCGACTCGCCCTCTTCCGCCCGGGAACGGACCGGACCTTGGGCGTCGGGCTCGGGCGCCTCGGCCAGTTCCTGGACGATGATCTCCCGGTCGATCACTTCCTGGCTATAGAGTGCGGACAACCGGCGAACCAGATTTTCCAGTTCGCGCACATTGCCAGGCCAGCGATAAGCCTGGAGCTCGGCCATGGCTGACGCATCCAGGCTTTTCGACGGCAGCCCTTCCTCGGCCGCCTGCGAGAAGAAGTGGCGCACCAGCTCGGGAATGTCGTCGCTGCGCTCGCGCAGCGGCGGCAGCCGGACGGGCACGACATTCAGCCGATAATACAGGTCCTCGCGGAAGCGGCCCTGGCGCACCAGGATCCGCAGGTCGCGGTGCGTGGCGGTGATGATCCGCACGTCGGCGCGCAGCGGCGTGCGCCCGCCGATCGTGGTGTACTCGCCTTCCTGCAGGACCCGCAGCAAGCGGGTCTGAGCCTCCAGCGGCATGTCGCCGATCTCATCCAGGAACAGCGTGCCGCCCGCGGCCTGCTCGAAGCGGCCGGCATAGCGTGCAGTGGCCCCGGTAAACGCTCCCTTTTCGTGTCCAAAGAGTTCGCTTTCGATCAGGTCGCGCGGAATGGCCGCCATATTGACGGCGACGAAGGGACCGGCACTGCGCTTGCCGTATTCGTGCAAGGCCTTGGCGACCAGTTCCTTGCCGGTGCCGGATTCGCCGTAGATCATCACCGTCAAATCCGTGCCCATCAGGCGGGCCAAGACCCTGTAGATTTCCTGCATCGACGGCGAGCGGCCGATCAACGGCAGGCTTTCCTGCGCCGGCGCGTCGGAATCGGCATCCTCCGCCGCCTCCGACGCAGGGGCATTGAGCGCCCGGTTGACGACCTCGACCAACTCGGTGAGGTCGAAGGGCTTGGGCAGGTATTCGAATGCCCCGCGCTCGGTGGCCTTCACGGCCGTCAGCAGCGTGTTCTGTGCGCTCATGACGACGATGCGCAACTCTGGTCGGCGGGACTTGATGCGCGGGATAAGGTCAAGCCCGTTTTCGTCCGGCATCACCACATCGGTAATGATCAGGTCGCCCTCGCCTGCATCCACCCAGTCCCAGAGACCCTGTGCGGTGCCCGTCGTGCGCACCTCGTAGCCCTGCCGGCCCAGCGCCTGGCTCAGCACCGTGCGAATCGCGCGGTCGTCGTCGGCCACCAGGATCGTCTCGCCGCTCATTTCGACGCTTCCTCTGTTTGCGGCTCGCGCTTCGCTGCGGCGTTCGTCGGCGCCTTGGGCAGGTTCATACGGAAGACGGTGCCCTGGCTGTCACTGTCCAGATCGATCACGCCGCCGTGGTCTCCCACGATCTTCGCGACCAAGGCAAGGCCGAGCCCTTTGCCGTTGGTCTTGGTCGTGACGAAGGGATCGAAGAGGTGCGGCTTCAGGTCTTCTGGAATGCCAGGTCCATTGTCGCCGACGCTGACCAGCAACGGAAGGTCGACACGCGCGTCGCTACCCGGCACAGCCAGCCGAACGCCTTGCTGATAACGCGTGGAAAGGTGAATTTCGCCGCCTTCTTCCGGCAACGCCTCGGAGGCGTTCTTGACCAGGTTGAGGAGCGCCTGGATCAGCAGATCGCGGTTGCCGTAGACCGGCGGCAGGGATGGGTCGTAGCTTTCCACAAAACGTATGCCTCGGGCGAAACCGCTGGCGGCCACCTTGCGGACATGCTCCAGCACCTCGTGAATATTGACGGCCGTGCGCTCGATCGGACGGTCGTCGGAGAACATCTCCATCCGGTCGACCAGCGCCACGATCCGGTCCGCCTCCTCGCAAATCAGGCGGGTGAGCTCCCGGTCGTCCTCCGCCGCGCTCAACTCCAGAAGCTGCGCTGCCCCGCGAATGCCCGAGAGCGGGTTCTTCACCTCGTGCGCCAGCATTCCGGCCATCGCCGTGACCGAGCGCGCCGCGTTGCGGTGGACCAGCTGATGGTCCAGTTTGCGGGCAATAGAGCGTTCCTGCATCGTGATGACAACGCTGCCCGGCGTTTCGGTGATCGGCGAGACGTCGATCGAGACGAGATGGGAGCCGATGCGCGGCCCCTCCAGCGTAATGCCGTATTGCGAAATACTGCTCTGTGTCGTCCGCGCTTGGCGCACGAGCGCCAGGACGGCGCTGTCCTCGGGAAGGATATCGCTCACCGAACGGCCGATTAGGGATCCCGCGCTGCGCGCGAAGAATTGCTCGGCCGCCTGATTGATGTAGGCGAAGCGGTCTTCGGCATCGATCACCAGGGTGGGATCGGCCAGTGCATTGATGATGGCGTTCGGGTTGATGTCCATTCCCGTCTTGCCCAAAGATCGTTCCACCTTACGCGGCCAGGGATTGGGCTTCCTGGCTTGCGAAAAGCTCGCGGAGCCGGCGCAGCACTGTTCCTGGATCGGTTTCCCGGTTGACGTTTTGGCGGAAAGCGGCGGCGCCTGAAAGTCCGTGCGCGTACCATCCCAGATGCTTGCGGGCGATCCTTACGCCCTGCTCCGTCCCGTAATGCGAGAGCAGCGCTTCATAGTGTTCAACGGCGATGTCATGGCGCGCGGCCACATCGGGATCGGCACGGCGCAAGCCGTCCACCAGGTGGGCGGCGATCTGTCCCGGCAGCCACGGACGGCCGTAGGCGCCGCGGCCAATCATGACGCCGTCAGCACCGGACAGCTTCAGCGCGCGCATGCAGGCTTCGATTCCATCGATGTCGCCGTTGACGATCACCGGCAAGCGCGTGACCTGCTTGACGGCGCCGACGGCCCTCCAGTCCGCCCGCCCCTGGTAGAGCTGGCAGCGTGTGCGTCCGTGCACCGTTATCATCCGGATGCCGCAATCTTCGGCGATGCGCGCGAACTCCGGCGCGTTGCGGTTGTCGCTGTCCCAGCCCAGGCGCATTTTCAGGGTGACCGGCAAGTCCACAGCCTTCACCACCGCTTCCAGGATGCGCCGGGCGAGCGCCGGCTCGCGCATCAGGGCCGAACCGGCCTGCTTGTTGACGACCTTTTTCACCGGACAACCGAAATTGATGTCGATGATCGCCGCGCCCCGGTCCCGGTTCAGGCGCGCGGCCTCCGCCATCACCTCCGGCTCGCAGCCTGCCAACTGCACGGCCATCGGGAATTCCTCCGCGCAAGAGGTCGACATCTTCATCGACTCCCGCGTTGCGCGGATCATCGACTGGCTGGCGATCATCTCGGAGACCACGAGCCCCGCCCCGAAGCGCTTGACGAGCCGGCGGAACGGCATGTCTGTGACGCCCGACATGGGCGCCAGGATCACGGGGTTGTCGAGGACGATGGGACCGATGGCGATGCTCATGGCAAGGGCATAGATCGGCATGTGCCTAAAAACAAGGCAATTCCGCGCATTGCCGACCCGATGGCGCGGACTCCATCCGGATCGGCTAAGCCGTCATGATCACGTCGGTGACAAATTTCACACCTGGATAGCCCAGGGTAAGCAAAAGAAACGCCAGCAGCATCAACCGCGCCGCCTTGCGGCCGCGCAGCCCGATGCGCTGATGCAGCAGCAAAAGGCCGACCACCGCGACGAAGCCCAGCAGCGAAAGCAGGATCTTGTGATTGAAAACCAGCACGCTGCCACTGATCACGTAGAGCTCGGCCATTCCCGTGAGAATCCCGAGCGCCAGCACGACGGCCGCCGCCGTCAACAACAGCACGAGCAGCCGTTCGCCGTCGGCCACGGAAGGCAGGCTCCGCGTCAGCGTTCCGGGCTCCTTGCGTTTCAACGCCCGTTCCTGCAGGAAAACGGCCAATGCCGAGAGCGCCCCGAGGCTGACCAGAGCATAGGCCGCCAGGGAAACCCCCACGTGAACCGCGAGCCATAGGTCGAAGCTGCCCGCGTAGGCCGGCCCCTCCGGCAGCAGGACCGCAATCACACCCAAGAGGCCGAGATAGACCCCGAGCAAGGGCGTCAGCCGCCAGGCGACGGGCATGGCAGCCGTTACCAGGGCGAAGACGAGAAGCGTGGCGGTCATCGAAACCCAGATCGTGCCGCTGATACCAGGCTGCCACCCGCCTGAGAGTAGATGAACCGTCCGGGCAAAAAGGCCGAGCGCCGCCACCGCCAGAAGCAGCCAGTAGAGCCGCCCCGGAGCGCCGACAGGCGCCGCGAACGCTCCGGCCGCGGCCCGGAACGACTGCAGCGAAACAGGAATAAGCGCCAAGATTGCGGCGATGCCGAGGATGAGAGAAGCCGCCATAGCGCCCTTATAACACCACTTGGCCACCAGACGAGACCCGACTAGGCTCTGGCCGGCAATCGGGGCGAACGAGAAAGTACGGATGCTCGCCGGACAGGCTCGCAGCGCTGCTTCGGCGACCCGTAAGGGAAAGGACGTGCATGCGCACTGTCGCGCTTGTGGTGGCGGCGGGCCGAGGAACGCGCTATGGCGGTGAGGCGCCGAAGCAATATGCGCCGCTGCTTGGCCGCCCGGTGCTGCGTCATGCGCTTGAGGCGTTGCTGGCGCACAATGCCGTCGAGGCTGTGCGGGCCGTCATCCATGAGGATGACAGGCAGGCCTATGAAGGCGCTGTTGAGGGATTGGCGCTGCTGCCTCCGGTCGAGGGCGGCGCGAGCCGGCAGGATTCAGTGCGCCTCGGCCTGGAAAGCCTTGCGGAGCTGGCCCCCGATGCGGTCGCTATCCACGATGCGGCGCGCCCGTTTCTGCCTGCCGACGTGATCGACCGGCTGCTGCAGGCGATTGAGACGGGCCCGGCCGCAATCGCCGCCCTGCCCCTCGCGGATACGCTCAAACGTGCTGACGGCGAGGCAGCCGTTGTCGAGACCGTACCCCGGGAGGGCCTGTGGCGCGCGCAAACGCCGCAGGCTTTTCGCTATCAAGCAATTCTCGCGGCTCACCGGCAGGCGCAAAATGCCGGCCTGGACTTTACCGACGATGCCGCCGTGGCGGAGAATGCCGGCCTGCCCGTTCGCCTCGTCACCGGAGCCGCCGAGCTTATGAAGATCACCACGCCCGATGACCTGCACCGGGCCGAGCGCTGGCTCGCTGGCGGACAGGAGAGCCGCGTCGGACAGGGTTTCGACGTGCACCGCTTCGGCCCGGGGAGTCATGTGATGCTGTGCGGCGTAAGGATCGGCCACGACCGCGGCCTGGTCGGGCATTCCGACGCCGATGCGGGGCTGCACGCCATAACCGATGCGCTGCTGGGGGCCATGGGCGCAGGTGATATCGGCCAGCATTTCCCGCCAAGCGACCCGAAGTGGCGCAATGCGGAATCGGCTGTCTTCCTTACGCACGCCGCCGCGCTTCTGCGCTCGCGCGGCGGCGCGATTCAGCATCTGGACGCGACACTGATCTGTGAGGCTCCGAAAATCGGTCCGCATCGCGAGACGATGGCCGCACGCGTGGCGGAGATCGCCGGCATCACGCGCGAGCGCGTCAGCATCAAAGCCACCACGACCGAAGGCCTGGGATTCACCGGGCGCGGCGAAGGCATCGCGGCGATCGCCAATGCGACCGTCCTGTTGCCGCGCGGGGCCTGAGGCAACATGGCGGTCTCGACCGGCAGCGGCGCGGCGGAGGCCCTACGCGCCCAGCGCTACAGACCGGATGTATTGTTGGTGACCTGGTTCGGGGCGGGTCTGCTTCCCGGCGCGCCCGGCACCTGGGGGTCGCTGGCGGCCCTGCCCTTCGCCTATGCCATCGCACTTGCGGGCGGGCCTGTCGCTCTGCTGGCGGCGTCGGCCGTTCTTTTTCCCATTGGGACGTTTCTGAGCGACAGGGTCATGCGGCGCATCGGCCATGCCGATCCAGGCCAGATCGTCATTGACGAAGTCGCCGCGCAATGGCTCAGTCTCGTCCCCGTCGCCACGCAGCCTATGTTCTATCCCGTGGCCTTCATCGCCTTTCGCGTGTTCGACATCGCCAAGGTGTGGCCGGTGAACATACTGGACCGGCGACTGGCGGGCGGGTTCGGCGTCATGGCCGACGATACCGTCGCCGCCATATATGCCGGAAGCTGCACCGCGCTCGTCGCGCTGGCATTTGGGAGCGAGACTTGTTTCCTGACGATCTGCTGAGCCGGGCTGAAGCCCTCTTGGACATGTACCGCGAAAGAGGGTGGATGCTTAGCACCGCCGAGAGCTGTACCGGCGGTCTGATCGCCGCCTGCCTGACCGAGATCGCCGGTTCCTCGGACGTCGTCGAACGCGGCTTCGTCACCTATTCCAACCACGCCAAGAGCGAGCTTCTCGATGTTCCGGCGAAGCTGATCGAACAGCACGGCGCGGTGAGCGCGGAGGTTGCCCGCGCCATGGCCGAAGGCGCCCTCGCGCATTCGCGGGCGCACGCGGCCGTCTCGGTCACCGGGGTCGCGGGTCCCGGCGGGGGCTCCGCGGATAAGCCGGTTGGCCTCGTGCATTTCGGACTGAGCGTGAAGCACGGCGCGGCGGAGCACCACCGGCAGATTTTCGACGGCGACCGGGCGGCAATTCGCCTGGCTTCTGTGGCCAAGGCCTTCGATCTCCTCGAGACGGCGGTCGGGCGATGACTTGGGATCAAGCAGCCGACAGCGCGGCGGGAGAGCCG
>JAWVYK010000032.1:0-16092 GCA_033722755.1 Rhodovibrionaceae bacterium
AGGGCAGCGGCGTGACCCATGCCTTGCGCGGACCGGGCTCGCTGTCGGCGTCCATCTCCCGGTCCGATTTGCCGGCCGCGAGGCTCAGCATCGCCAATCCCAGGTTCCGCTCCAGGCGCGGGGAATAGGCCGCCGCGCGCACCTCGCCGACGCGCTCGCCGTCCAGGCTAAGCGGCCAGGGATGCTGGTTCGGCCCGATGGGCGAGCCGTCCAGCACCACGCCTTGCAGCTTGCGCGTCGGATTTTGCGCCCGGCGCTTGAGGGCCTGCTTGCCAATGAAGTCGTCGTCGCGCTCCAGGTTGACGAAGCGCTCGAGGCCCGCCTCCAACGGATCGGTGTCCTCATCCGTGTCTGCTCTGTAGGACAGCAGCGCGCTTTCCACCCGCTCGACGTAGTTGGGCGCGCCCGGGCCGATGCCGTAGGGACGGCCGGCGTCGAACAGGCGCTCCCACAGCTCGAGGCCGCGCGTGGAATCCTGCAGGAAAAGCTCATAGCCTCCCTGCTTGCTCCAGCCCGTGCGCGAGATGACGAGCGGCATGCCGTTCAGCCTGGCCTCGCGGAAGCGGAACGGCTTGATCTCATCCACCCATCCGCCGAATAGGTCGCGCATGACATCGGCCGCCTTCGGCCCCTGGATGGCCAGCGGCGAGACGTCGGGCTCGCATACCTCGACGTCATAGCCGCCCTCGCGCGCGACCGCCTGCACCCAGAACAGCATGTCCCCGTCGGCGATCGACAGCCAGTAGCGGTCCTCGGCCAGAACCAGCAGCACCGGGTCGTTGATCAGAACGCCGTCATGGTCGCACATGGGCACGTAGAAGCACCGGCCTGCCTCCACGCGCTTCAGCTCGCGCGGGGTGAGCCTGCGCACCAGCCGTTCGGCATCCGGGCCGCGGACTTCCACCTGCCGCTGGGCTGCCACGTCCCACAGACTGACCCCTTCGGTCAGCCGCTGATACTCGGCCGCCGGATCGCCGTAGGAAATCGGCAGATACATGTGGTTGTAGATGGTGAAGCTCTGCACTCCGGCGGCGACGGTGGCTTCGTAGAAGGGAGATTTTCGCACCCGCGGCCCGATGACGATGCCGAAGCTCATGACGGCCTTGCTCCCGACATAAGGCGCCGGGCATTTCGGTCCGGCGGCGGTTGATTGTCGCTGCTTTTTAGTGGTGGGCGGCCTTCTTGGCGCCGGCTTTCAAATTGAACCGGCGGCCGCAATAGGGACAGTCGATCCAGCCCCTGCCTTCCAGGTTGAGGAAGACGCGCGGATGGCCGAGCGCGCCATGACCGCCGTCGCAGGCGACTTCCTCGCTATCCACTTCGACCGTTTCGACCGGTTCCATGCGTCTCGCCCTTCACTATATAACTGACCGGAACAGCCCGCCGGAGCGCTCGCCGCACGACGTGCGCCCACCTTACCGAGTGCTGGTGAAGACCTAGCACTGGTGAGACGGACCGGCGGATGATACCCATTGCACCGCGACGATCAATGGCCGCGATGCACCCACAGGAGACACGCGCGCCCGGTGCACGGGCCGCATATCGCAAGGACGGTTCCCAACATGCCCGATAGCAGTGCCAGCGCAGTGGGCCGGTCGTCGCTGGACGCGGAGGCGGAGACGGCGACACCCGGCGCACAGCCGCGACCGCGCCTCGCGGTCGAGTGCCGGGGCCTCGACAAGACCTACCGCGCCAGCGGACGCTCCGCCGCCAAGCACGCCCTGAAAAGCGTGGACCTTGAGATTCCGCGCGGCTCTCTCTTCGGCCTGCTGGGGCCGAACGGCGCCGGCAAGTCGACGCTGATCAACATCCTGGCCGGCCTCGTGAACAAAACCGGCGGCAGCGCGGCAATCTGGGGCCACGACATCGACACGAACCAGCGCCAGGCGCGCGCCGCCATTGGCGTGGTGCCGCAGGAACTGAATATCGACCCCTTCTTCACGCCGCGCGAGTTGCTGGAGCTGCAGGCCGGGCTTTACGGCGTACCGGCGCGCGAGCGGCGCAGCGACGAGATCCTCCGGATCATGGGCCTTGCCGACAAGGCGCACGCGTACGCACGTACATTGTCCGGAGGCATGCGCCGGCGGCTGATGGTCGCCAAGGCGATGGTGCATAATCCGCCGGTGCTGGTGCTCGACGAACCGACGGCGGGCGTCGATATCGGGCTGCGCCGCCAGCTCTGGGCCCATGTGCGGGAATTGAACCGCCGCGGCACGACGATCCTGCTGACGACCCATTACCTGGAGGAGGCCGAGGAGCTCTGCGACCGCATCGCCATCATCAACCATGGCGAGGTGATCGCCTGTGAGACCACGCCGGAGCTGCTGAGGCGCCTCGACAACAAGGCGCTGACGCTGGTCCTCGCCGAGGATCTGGAGGAGATTCCCGCGGCGCTTTCCGACCTGCAGCCCGAGCAGACCGGCCCTCGCTCGCTCCTCTTCCGCTACCGCGCGAGCGACAGCCCGGTGGCCCAGATTCTCGAGAAGGTGCGCGAGGCCGGCCTCACCGTGGTCGACATGACGACGGAGGAGAGCGACCTCGAGGACATCTTCCTGCAGCTGACCTATGGCGCGCACGACAGCGACGAATGACCTTGGCGTGACGGCCGCGCGTGGGCGCAGGTTTACCGGCCCCGCGGCGCGCTGGCTTTTCGGTCTTGCGCTCGCGCTGGCACTGGCCGGCTGCGCGCCCAACCTCGCCCCGCCGGGACCGGGGGCGCCGGCCGATGCGCCGAAGATCGACAGCCAGGCGATTGTCACCGACGACGGCGCGGTTCTGCCTCTGCGCGCCTGGCTGCCGCCGTCGAACCCGGCGCCCGCGGTCAAAGCCGTGATCCTGGCGCTGCACGGCTTCAATGATTACTCCAACGCTTTCGACCGACCGGGCGCCTGGTGGGCGCAGCGCGGCATCGCGACCTACGCCTACGACCAGCGGGGCTTCGGCGAAGCGCCGCACCGCGGGCTGTGGGCCGGCACGGAACGCCTGGCCGCCGACGTGGCCGACGCCGTGGACGCGCTCTCCCGCCGCCACCCGCGGCTTCCGGTCTATCTTCTGGGGACCTCCATGGGCGGCGCGGTGGCCGTGGCCGCGATGACCGGACCGGAACCACCGGAGGTCGACGGGGTCATCCTCGCCGCGCCCGCGGTCTGGGCGCGCTCCACCATGCCGGCCTATCAGCGCGCGGCGCTATGGCTCGGCGCGACCTTTCTTCCATGGATGACCGTGAGCGGCGCGGAGCTCGATATTCTTGCCTCCGACAACATCGAGATGCTGCGCGCGCTGGGGCGCGACCCACTGTTCATAAAGGAGACGCGCGTCGATGCGGTGGCCGGCCTGACCGACCTGATGGATACCGCCCTGGCCGCCGCGCCGCACCTCGAGGGTCCGGCGCTCATCCTCTACGGCGAGAAGGACGAGGTCATCCCCTGGGGCCCGACCCGGACTTTCTGGACGCGCCTGCCGAAGGCTGGCGGCGGGCCGGACATTCGCCTCGCGCTCTATCGCGACGGCTGGCACATGCTGCTGCGAGACCTGCAGGCCGAGGTCGTCTGGCGCGATATCGCCCATTGGATCGAAAAGCCGAATGCGCCGCTGCCTTCGGCCGCCGAGCGCCATGCCGCCCGGGCCCTGGCGGACCCCGACTTCGAACCCGAGCGGCGCGAACGCTGAACCGGGGGCGGACCCGCAGCATACCCCTTTCGGCCAGGCTCTACCTCTTTCCACGTGTCGTTGTCGCAAGAGGCAGACGCTAAGCTCTTCGCCGTCCCGTTCCAGGCGACGCGCGCCGGACCGCCACCCACACAAGCAGGAGACGCACCCATGCTCGACCGCCCGAAACACGCCCGAAAGCCGCGGCGCTGGAGGTTGCCGTTGCTGGCCGGCCTCTTCGCCGCGGGCTTCGCCCTCGCCGCCACGGACAGCCGCGCCGACACCCTGGAGCGCATCGACGCCCGGGGCAGCATAAAGCTCGGCGTGCGCGCCGATGCGCCGCCCTTCGCCTCGATCAACAAGACCGGCGAGGCCGTGGGATACATGGTCGACATCTGCCGCGCCGTGGCCGAGGAGACGCGGCGCGCGCTGGGGCGGGAGACGCTCAAGATCGAATACATCCCGCTTACCGCGGAAAACCGCTTCGAAAAAGTGCGCGCACACGAGGCCGACATCCTTTGCGGACCGACGACCCAGACCCTCTCGCGGCGGGAAACCGTGGATTTCTCGCTGCCCACCTTCGTTGACGGAGCCAGCGTGCTGCTGCCCACGGACGGCGCCCAATCCCTGCGCGAGCTCACCGGTGGACGGATCGGCGTACGCGCCGGCACGACGACCGAGGAGGCGCTGAACAACACTCTGAAGGCGATGGACATCGAGGCAGAAGTGGTGGCCGTTCAGGACCACTTCGACGGCGTTTCGCGGGTGCGCGACGGCAAGCTCGACGCCTACTTCGCGGACATGGCGATCCTGTTGTTCGTTCTCCAGCAAACCGAGAATCCGCAAAGCCTGCGGATCGCCAGCCAGCAGTTCACGCAGGAGCCCTATGCACTGGCACTCGCGCGCGGCGACAGCGACTTCCGGCTGGTGGTCGACCGGGCGCTCGCCCGGATTTATCGTTCCGGCCGGGTGGCCGAGGTGTTTCGCGCCCACTTCTCACCGGCCGCGCCGAGCGACCTGCTTCGCGCGCTCTTCGTGATTCACGCCCTGCCGGAGTGACCGCGCGGAAACGGCGGTCCATCCGTAAGGGTTAGGGCTACCACTTTTCATGCGGCCCTGGCGAGGCGGCGCGGCGGAACAGCCGCAGCCAGGCGGCGCTGCCTTCGCCGCCGGTTTCGGCTATCCTTGGCGGCCGGCTGACGGGCGGATGGATGCGGGAGGGCGGCGGCGTGAACCTGCGGAGCCTCTACACCCTGGCGGGGCTGCTCTGGGGCCTGACGATCGGGGCGATGGCCGGCATTCAGGCGGCCGGCGCGGCGGCAGGCGCGCTCTGGCTCTTCGTCTACGGCGACGAACGCTGGCCGGAGAGCGCCGGCTGGATTTTGCTTTCGGCCGGCGGCGCGGCGGCCCTCATCGCCTTCGCGGTCGTCTTCTTCGCCGCGCGGCGCCACGCCGGACGACTTGCCGTGCAGACCCCGCCGGCACAGCGGGCCGGCCGCCGCCGCGGCTGGTTCCTCGTGGCGCTGGCGCCGCTCGTGATTGCGGCGCTGGCCGTCGTGGGCGCGCTGTAACGGCAAAGCACGCAGGCGGGCCGGCGCAACGTCGGCGTTTACGAACCCGCGGGCTTGGCGTATGGTCCGCGCGCTCCTAGATAGGCAAGGCTGGCGGCGCGTAAACCACCGAGGCGCAGCCGGCCTTCGCCCGACACGCGGGCCCGTAGCTCAGCTGGATAGAGCGTCGGCCTCCGGAGCCGAAGGTCGCAGGTTCGAATCCTGCCGGGTCCGCCAAGATTCCTGCCCCGCCAGTCCAACCCCGCGGTCACGCCCAGCATCGGCTGGGAGGGCGCGGAAAGCGCCGACACGCGCTTGACACTACACAAGCTCGCGGTTTGCGCTAGATTTGATGATCCAACCAAACGCAGGGAGGATTTCATGCGTTATCTACGTTTGACCGCGGCCGCGCTTTCCATCGCCCTTCTCTGGACGGCGCCCGCATTCGCATCCCACTGCCCCGTCGACATCCAGAAGATCGACGAGGCGCTGAGCGGCGACCACGGCCTTTCCGAGGATCAGCTCGCCCAGGTGAAAGAGCTGAGAGACGAAGGCGAAGAGCTGCACAACTCCGGCAAGCACGGCGAATCGATCGACCGCCTGCACAAGGCGCTCGAGATGCTCGGCATGCCGCACGAGTAATCCGCGGTTTGCAAGACCGCTGAAGAGCAAGTGAGCGTACGGGCGGTCCCGTCAGTGGCGGGGCCGCCTTTGCTGTACGCGAACGGCTGTCGGTCCGGCCCGGTCTGCGGCGCTACGGCCTGTTGAAGAAGCGGAAAAAACCGTCTGCCAACAGCATCAGCCCGGCCAGGCCGAGCACGCCTATCGCCGCCCAGGCCGCAGACGGCCCGACGGCGAAATTGAGCTCGAACCCATCGCGCAGGACCGATCGGTCCCAAAGCAATGCGGTCAACGCCAGCGCCAGCACCAGGGCCCCACCCAGGATGCGCGCCGAAGGAGCAGCGAACCCCATAACCTCTCCTTTCCGCGGCACCTTCAGTTTGCGCATCGCGCCCGCGGCCGCAATTCGCCCAGTCGGCGAATCGGGCGCAGGATTCGTGGTAGGACTACTCTAATAAAAAGAGGTAGTCGGCGGGCCGCACTCCGACGTGCTCACACCTGCCTGGCGCCGTAGTAAAGCGTCACGGTGTGCCGGGCCTCGGCGAAGAACAGCCAGCGCTCGATGAGTGTTGCCAGAATGCCGCAGATGGCGGCCAGCACGGCGGCGAGCGTCGCTGCGGGCCCGCTCAACGCAAGCGCCAGCAGGAGCAGGGCGCCGGCCACGCCCCCGCCAAGCAAAAGCGCAACGGCCCGCAGTCGCCGGGCGTGTTTCCGCGCCACCCGAAAAGCCATCTCGCGCGTGAGGTAGCTTTCCCCTGTGTGCGGCCGCTCCAAAAGGCGCACCCGGCCGATATCGCCCAGCCCGGTGGCGCTTTCCGCCGTGGGCGCGCCCAGCGTCGGCGGCGGCCCGTCGATGTGCCGCCAGGCCACCAGCTTCACGCCCCAGGCCGCCGCGCCCAGGACCAGCGCCGCCGCCTCCATGCGCCAGGCCGGCAGGGCGAAAATCTCCAGCAAGGCGGCCAGAAGCAGCGCCCCGGTGAATCCGGCAAAGGCCAAATAGCCCGGCAGCGTCCAGGGGCTGTGCCACGTCCGCACCGGTTTCAGGCTGGCATAGATCATCGCCGTGGCAACGACCGTGCCCAGCGCGCCCAGCGCCGCCAGCGCCGCCACCGTGCGCCACAGCCCGGCGACCTCGCCCGTTACCACCCAGGCCACGGCCAGCGCGCCAGCGGGACCGTAAGTCGCGAGCGCCAGCACGCCTTCGCGCGACAGCCATGACGAGCGCCACTGCGTTACCGCCCGCCAGGCGCGCTCCGGATGCTTCAGGTGGAGCGTGGATGCGAGCAGGCCGATGCTCACCAGAGCCAGCGCCAGGCCCATTCCGGCTAGTGCGAAGCCCCAGCCGTCCGGCGCCCGGTCGAAGCTTGCCATCACGCCCAGCCAGAAAAGCAGGCCGTAGCCGGCGCCGGAGAGCGTGGTGAAGACGATGATCGAGGGAGCGGGATGCATCTGCAATGCGGCTTATTGCGCTGAGCCGAGGCTCAGCCGGAGAGCACGCGGTCGAGCCAGCCGAGGAATCCGCCCTCCGGCGCGGGCTCCAGCGCGTCCGCGGGGCCGTGGTCGATGTGTCCGGTCTGCCGGCGCGGCGGCAGATATTTGTTGGTCGGCCGGTAGCCCATTTCCTCCATCAGGTCAAAGCCGCCCCGCGCCGCCACCAGCCGCGAGACGTCGGAATCCGGATCGGCCAGATCGCCGAAGTGCCGCGCGCTCGTTGGACAGGTGGCCACGCAGGCGGGCACGCGCTCGGCCTCTGGCAGGTGTTCGTTGTAGATCCGGTCGACGCAGAGCGTGCATTTCTTCATGGTGCCGCCCACGGGGTCGAGCTCGCGCGCGCCGTAGGGACAGGCCCAGGCGCAAAGCCCGCAGCCGATGCACTTGTCCTCGTCCACCAGCACGATGCCGTCGGCCGCGCGCTTGTAGGATGCGCCGGTCGGGCAGACGGTGACGCAGGCCGCGTCCTCGCAATGCAGGCAGGATTTCGGGAAGTGCACCGTGCGCCCGTCCGCGCCCTCGCCGGCCTCGAAGGCGTGCACACGGTTCAGCCAGGCGCCCAGCGGCGCCTGGCCATAGGCGTCGGCGTCGGAGAGCGGCCCTGCGATGCCGCCAGTGTTCCATTCCTTGCAGGCGACAACGCAGGCCTGGCAGCCGACGCAGGTGTCCAGGTCGATGACCAGTCCGAGGCTCTTGCTGCCACGCGCGTCAGGCTTCGGCAGGCTGGTCATGGCGCACCCTCCCCTTTGATGGCGCGCCGCCGGCGATCGCCGGGCTGCGGGCTCGGGCGGTAGGCGATGTCGTCCGGGCGTTCCGGCAGGCTTGCGTCGGTTGCGATCTTCGCCGCGGGCTGCGGCGGACCGGCAGTCTCTGGCGCCGCGGTTTTCTCGATTCGGACCCGGAGGTCGTACCAGGCGGCCTGCCCGGTCACCGGGTCGGCGGCGGCATAGCGATAGCCGCCGGCGCCCGGCGGCAGCAGATCGTCGATCAGGTGGTTCAGCAGGAAGGCGCGCGTGGCCTCCGGCGCACGCTCGTCCAGGTTCCAGGCGCCGGCGCGCTTGGCCACGGCGTTCCAGGTCCACACCGTGTGACGGTTGACGCCCTCCATCAGCTTCACCGGCGCGCGCACCTCGCCGTGGCGGCTTGCGATGCGCACCCAGTCGCCGTCGGCCAGGCCGAGCTCCTCACCCAGCGCGCGGGAGAGAAAGAGCGGGTTGTGCCCGTGAATCTGCCTGAGCCAGGCGTTCTGCGATCCCCAGGAGTGATACATCGCCATCGGCCGCTGCGTGACGGCGTGCAAGGGAAAGGCCGCCTGTCCAGAGGCTTCCTCCTCGAAGGGCGGATACCACATGGGCAAGGGATCGCAGTAGGCGGCGATGCGGCCGCGTTCGGCCTCCGGCGGCAGCGTCTCTCCGAAGCCAAGACCGGCCAGGCGGAAGCGCTGCAGCACCTCGCTATAGAGCTGATGGATCACCGGGGTGGCGTTGTCGCGCAGGCCCATCTCGACCGCCCAGTCCAGATAGGCCCGGTTGGCGTGCTTGAAGTACTGGGCTTCGGCCGGCATCTCGTGGAACCAGAAACAGCCGTTGGCGCGGTAGCGTTCCAGCTGCTCCGGGTTGGCGTCGCCCCGCCCGTGGCTGCTGCCGTCCTTGCCGCGCCAGCCGGCCAGCGGCCCCACGCCGGGCTTGCGCTCGTGATTGACCATGTAGTCGGGATAGCCGCCCGGATAGGCCGGCGCGCCGTCGGGCTTGGTCATGCCGGGCAGGCCCAGGCGCGCGCCGAGGTCCAGCAGCACGTCCTGGAATGGCCGCACGTCGCGATCCGGCGGCGCCACAGGCTGGCGGATCGCGTCGCCGGCGCCCTCGGCCTTGCCGATTGGCCGATCCAGCAGCGAGATGCAGTCCCAGCGCTCCAGATAGGTGGTGTCCGGCAGCACGAGGTCGGCGTAGGCCACGGTCTCGGAATAGAAGGCGTCGGAGTAGATGATCCGCGGGATCCGGTAGTCGCCGGTCTCCGGGTCGCGCTCGCTCAGCATCTCGGCCGTGCCGCCGGTGTTCATCGCCGAGTTCCAGGCCATGTTCGCCATGTAGAGGAACAGCGTGTCGATCGGGTAGGGATCGCCCCGCCAGGCATTGGCGATGACGGTATGCAGCATGCCGTGCACCGCCAGCGGCGCCTCCCAGGAGAACGCCTTGTCGATGCGCGTGGGCCGCCCGTCGGCGTCCACCAGCAGGTCCTCCGGACGATCGGGAAAGCCCAGCGCGATGCGCGGCATAGGCTGCTCCGGGCCCACCTCATCGTCTTTGCCGCCCGGCTTGTCCGGCGGCGGCGCGGGGCGCGGGAAGGGGGGCTTGTAGCGCCAGCCGCCGGGGACATCGACGCTGCCCAGCAGGAGTTGCAGCAGGTGAATCGCCCGGCAGGTATGGAAGCCGTTGGAATGGGCGGAGATGCCGCGCATGGCGTGCATGGCGACCGGTCGGCCGATCATGCGTTCGTGGCGCTCGCCCTTCCAGTCGACCCAGGGCTGCTCGACGACAACCTCCTCCTCGAAGGCGGCACGGGCGAGCTCGGCGGCGATGCGGCGGATACGCGACGCCGGAACGCCGCAGGCCTCGGCCACCGCGGCAGGGGCATAGCGGGCATCCAGGCAGCGCTCGGCGAGAAGCTGGAAGGCCGGCACCACGCCGCGTCCGTCCGGCAGTTTCACGCGACCCTTGAGCGCCGGGCGAAGGCCCGGGCCGCCGGCGGCGACGGCCTGCCCGGCCGTGCGGTCCCAGACCAGCGGTTCGCCCGCCTCGTCGCGCGCGAAGAGACCATCGCCGGCCTCGCCGGGCGCCTCGACCACCAGCCAGGGCGCATTGGTGTAGCGGAGCAGATAGTCGGCATCGACCTTGCCAGCGACCAGCAGCTCGTGAATGAGCGCCATGACGAACAGCCCGTCGCGGCCCGGGGTGATGCCGATCCATTCATCGGCAATGGCCGAATAGCCGGTGCGCACCGGGTTGATCGAAACCACCTTGGCGCCGCGGGCCTTGAGACGCGACAGCCCGATCTTGATGGGATTGCTGTCGTGATCCTCGGCGACGCCGAAAAGCAGAAAATAGCGCGTGCGCTCCCAATCCGGCTCGCCGAACTCCCAGAATGCGCCGCCCAGGGTATAGAGGCCGGCCGCAGCCATGTTGACGGAGCAAAAGCCGCCGTGCGCGGCGTAATTGGGCGTGCCGAACTGCTGCGCCCACCAGCTCGTCAGGGCCTGCGACTGATCGCGGCCGGTGAAGAAGGCGAGCTTGCGCGGATCGTCGCGGCGAATCGCGCCCAGCCACTCGGCGGCCGTGGCAAGCGCCTCATCCCACTCGATCTCGCGGAACTCGCCGCTGCCGCGCGGACCGACCCGCCTGAGCGGCTTGGTCAGGCGCGCCGGCGAGTGGTAGTGCATAATGCCCGCCGCGCCCTTGGCGCAGAGCACGCCGCGGTTGGTGGGATGATCGCGGTTGCCTTCGATGAAACGGATGCCGCCGTCTTTCAGATGCACCTTGATGCCGCAGCGGCAGGCGCACATGTAGCAGGTCGATGTCACCACGCTGTCCGACACCGGGGCGGACACCTGCAGATTGCGTTCCTCTGCGCTCTTGGCCGCGGCTGACTCGCGTGCTCTGGTGTTCGCTGACAGAAAATCCTCCCCGGGATCGTGCAGCCAATCGTCCCTGCCTGCATCCCCCTCGGTCAGCGCAGCCGCGCGCGGTGCCGCAGGAGGGGGCCAGGTCTCGTTGCTTGGTTCGACCTCTGGAGTTGTATATCACGGCACGGCGGCAGTCATGTCACCTATTCGTCAGCCCACCCTTGCCGATACCCTGAGGCTGTGGGCGCTCGGGGCGATCTGGGGATCGTCCTTCCTGTTCACCGAGATCGCAGTGGCCACGCTGCCGCCGCTGAGCGTTGCGGCCGGCCGCATCGCGCTCGCCGCCTGCATCGTCCTCGGCGTCGCTATTGCGCTCGGGCAGAAGCTGCCGCGCTCGCGCGCGGAGTGGGCCGCCATAGCCGGCAGCGGGCTGTTCGGCATCGCCATGCCCTTCGGCCTGATCTCCTGGGGACAGACCGAGGTGAATTCCAGCCTGGCGGCGATCCTCATGGGCAGCGGGCCCTTCGCCGCGCTGGTGCTCTCGCACATCTTCACCCGCGACGACCGGTTCACAGCGGCCAAGCTGGGCGGCCTGCTGCTCGGGTTTTCCGGCGTCGCGGTGCTGGTCGGCGACGACGTGCTGCATGGAGCGACGCGCCTGCCGGCGCAGCTCGCCATCGTCGCCGCGGCCTTCTGCTATGCCGCCGGCGGGGTGATCACCCGGCGCATCGCGCACCTGCCCACGCAGATGGCCGCCGGGCTGATCCTCCTGTCCGCGGCCTGCTACACGATTCCCCTGGCGGTGCTCGTGGATCGGCCATGGGAGACGGCCGCAAGCGGCGCGCCAGGCCTCGAGGCGCTTGGCGCGGTGATCTACCTGGGCCTCGCCTCCACCGGCGTCGCCTCGCTGATCCGCTTTCAGGTGATTCGCGATGCCGGGGCCACCTTCATGGCTCAGGTCAACTATCTGGTGCCGCTCTTCGGTGTCTTCTGGGCCTGGCTGTTCCTCTCGCAACGGCCGCCGCTCACCGCCTGGATCGCGCTGGCCCTGATCCTGGCGGGCATCCACGTGACCCGGCGCCACACCGGAGCCGGAAGCCGACAGCCCGGAAAGCCGGGCGGACCGGCCACATCGGGGCGCTGAGGCTCGCGAAACCATCAATGAATGTCACAACAGTGTGAGACGTGATGGCGATCACATTCCGCGCGCCAAACCTTTCGCAAGATGGTGAACGAGTGCTCGCCGGCACGAGCGGGCGAGCGTTCGAGATGCCTAGCTGGTCCGGCCGACATCGTTACCTCGGCCGATCAGCGTGCGGCGGCTGGGTTTCCCCCCGACCCGTCCGCCGCCGGGAATGCCGCCGTTGCCCATCCCTGCCCCGAGCGGCCGGCGGCATTCGAGGTGTCCCCGCCGCGGCAATGGTCCGCAGCCGCGGCGGGGTTCCTGGGCCGGCTGCCAGCGCCGATTGCGAACAACCCCTTCGGATGGCGGCCGGCCCTTCTTTTTTCCCACTCGCAGCGCCGGAATCGCTCCCGCGCGCATCACGGGGCGATCAAAACCGCTCACTTTAGCGCGTTAAGTGGCCGCTGGCGTATTCCAAGTTCCGGCCGAAATCGCCCATAATATGCAATTCGCGCCAATTGAGCGGCGACGCCAACGAACATGCGGACGAGGCGGAGATGGCGGACGCGTCTCTCGACGGAATCGAACTACTGCAAAGCCTGTCGACGGAAGAATGCGCCAAGCTCGCCAAGCGCTGCCGCTGGCGGCGGTGCGAGCGCAACGAACAGATCATCGACCGCGACAGCGACGACCACGAGGTCTATTTCGTCGTCTCCGGCAAGGTGCGGGTAATGGACGTCTCGGAATCGGGCCGCGAGATCAGTTTCGTCGACATCCCCGCAGGCGGCCTGTTCGGCGAGCTGGCGGCAATCGACGGGCGCACGCGCTCGGCCAATGTCATCGCGCTCACCGATACGGTCGTCGCGGCCCTGCCGGCGCGCGCCTTCGTCGAACTGCTGCAGGAACATCCCTCCGTCTCGCTGGCGGTGCTGCGGCATCTGGCCACCATCATCCGCGAATCGAGCCGCCGGATCATGGACCTCTCCGTGCACAGCGCCCAGGCGCGCGTGATGACGGAACTGCTGCACCTTGGCCTTGCCGCAAGCCAGGACGGCGACAGCGGCCGCATTTCCCCGCTGCCGCCGCATGCCGACATCGCCAGCCGGGTCAGCACCACCCGCGAAACCGTGGCACGCGTGGTCAGCGACCTGGTGAAGTCCGGAATCGCGCGCAAATCCGGCCACGATCTCATAATCGAGGACCTGGCCGCGCTTTCGGAAAGGGCCCAGGAACTGCCGCACTGACGCTGCAATCCACGTCGGCGGGGCCACCGTGAGCTCCAGCGGCGAAAATTCACGGCTTCGACTTTCTCTCGTCACAAAGTTTGCGTTTCATGCACGCGTATCCCCGGCGAGGCGGAGCCGCCTCCCTTTCCAAAACCGGCGAGACGCAGGAGCAATGGATGTCATCGGTTTTCCGCGTGGACAGTCTGCCAGGAGCCCGCGAAACGGATTTCGACCGCTATCTTCTGGAGCGCAGCGACCAGCCGCTGGCGTTGCTGCTCAGCGACGGCAGGCACTTCGTCTTGCATGCCGTGGCCCGCGAGGCACAGACGCTGGAGGGCGAGCGTTTCGCGAGCGTCAGCGCCGCCGAGCGCGCGCTCGACCGCATTCTGAAGGACCACGCGATAAACCGCCGCTGACGAATTGGCACAAATTAAACTCTTGGCAGAGGGGTGCGGCCTCTTACATGTTCGGTGACGACTCACACCCACCGTTCATTCGATTGCCAAGAGGTCCATCCTTGACTGATAAGGAAATCGCTCAGCTGCAGAGCTACCTGCGCAAGACCTTCGATTGCGAGCGGATCAAGGTCCTGAAAAGCTCGCGCAAAGAGGATTCGGCGGAGGTCAACATCGGCGACGAGTTCATCGGCGTCCTCTACCGCGACGAAGAGGACGGCGAGCTTTCCTACGCCTTTCAGATGGCGATCCTGGACATCGACCTGCCGACGTTGGCCAACTAGCCGGCGGAAGCGACGAAGGACGAGCGCGCGGCGCCACCCGAACCACCCGTGTCCAGAACCGTCAAAAGCGTTTTTGTCTCGCACGGTGCGCCGACGCTGATCGACAGCCAGGCGCCGGCAAGGCGGTTCCTCGCCTCCATGGCCGGCGAACTGCCCAAGCCGAAGGCCATCCTCGTCGCCTCCGCGCACTGGGAGACAGCCGCCCCCAGGGTTACGGCGGCCGAACGCCCGGAGACGATCCACGACTTTTACGGCTTTCCGCAGCGCCTGTACGAGATCAGCTATCCGGCGCGCGGAGACGCCGGGCTCGCGGAGACCGTGGCCGAGGTGCTGCGCGAGGCGGGCTTCGATGCTGAGATCGACGGCGAACGCGGATTCGACCACGGCGCCTGGGTGCCGCTGAAGCTCGCTTATCCGGAGGCCGATTTTCCCGTCCTGCAGCTTTCCCTGCAGACGCACCTGGGTCCGGTGCATCACCTGGCGCTGGGCCGCGCCCTGGCCGATCTGGCCAGCGACGGAATGCTGGTCATGGGCTCGGGCAGCGCGACGCACAATCTTTCAGCCTTTCGCGGGCAGGCCGTGGATGCCGAGGCCCCCGCCTGGGTGACCGCCTTCGCCGACTGGCTGGCCGAACGCGTCGAGGCCGGCGACTGGGAGGCCCTGGTGCACTACCGCGACCGCGGGCCGGAAGCCGCCCCGAACCATCCGACGGAAGAGCACTACCTGCCTTTGCTGGTCGCCCTCGGCGCGGCCTGGGAGACGGAGGAGGAAACACCCTCGGCGCGACTCCTGCACCGCAGCTATACTCATGGCGTCCTGGCCATGGACGCCTACGGGTTCGCCTGAGCCCGCGCGCTTCCAAGCCGGCGACCAGCGAGGGAGGCGGCGGCATGACTGCGTTTCAGGAACTCTCGGCAGAAAGCACTCCGGTCGAATTGCCGGGCCGGAGACTGGCGCGCGGCGTAGCGCGGACCTTCGCGCAATACGGCTGGACCAGCCTGATGGAATTCCGCCTGACAACGGGCCGGCGCGTGGACGTCATCGCGCTGGCGCCCGACGGCGTCATCACGGTGGTCGAGGTGAAGTCCTCCACCGCGGATTTCCGCAGCGACCAGAAATGGTGGGACTATCTGGAGTTCTGCGACCGCTTCTTCTTCGCCGTGCCGGCGGAATTTCCACAGGACCTGCTGCCGGAGGACTGCGGGCTCATCGTCGCCGATGCCTATGGGGCCGAAATTCTCCGCGAGGCGCCCCTGGAAAAGCTGCCGGCGGCCCGGCGCAAGGCGATGACGCTCAAGTTCGCCCGCACCGCTGCACAGCGCCTCTTGGGTCACGAAGACCCGTTTCTCGGCGCGGTTGGCTAGGCACGCGGGCTAGCCCTTCATGCGGCGGATGGTTTCCGTGGTCGACTGGCCGGGCGTCAGCTCCGCCAGCATGACGCGCCCGCCGTAGGCTTCGACGATATCAGCGCCCACCACGGTCTCGCGCGTGTAGTCCGCGCCCTTGACGAGCACGTCCGGCCTGAGCGCTTCGATGAGCGCGACGGGCGTGTCCTCGCCGAAGACCACCACCAGGTCGACGGGCGCCATGGACGCCAGCACGGCGGCGCGCGCGGCCTCGTTCTGGACCGGCCGCCCCTCGCCCTTGAGGCGCTTGACGGAGGCGTCGGAGTTCATGCCCACGACCAGCCGGTCGGCGGCGGTGCGGGCCTGCTGCAGCAGCGAGACGTGGCCCGGATGAAGCAAATCGAAAACGCCGTTGGTGAAGGCCACCTTCAGCCCGGCGGCGCGCCAGCCGTCGACGATGCCCGCCGCGGTCTCCATATCGGCCAGTTTCGCTTCCGCCCGCATCAGCCGCGCGGCATAGAAGGCGCGCATAATCTCGTCCGGCTCCGCCACCGCGGTGCCGCGCTTGCCGACGACGACGCCGGCCGCCAGGTTGGCCAGCCGCACCGCCTGATCCATGGCAAATCCCGCGCCCAGCCCCGCGGCCATGGCGGCCACGACGGTATCGCCCGCCCCGGAGACGTCGTAGACCTCGCGCGCCTCGGCCTGGAAATGGCGCGGCGGCTGCGC
>JAWVYK010000033.1:0-15964 GCA_033722755.1 Rhodovibrionaceae bacterium
ATGAAGGGGTCGATCACGATCGTCTTGCCGCCCGGCGTGACGATCTTGAAGGCCGACTGGCCGAACCACTGCACCTCGACCGCCTGCGCGGCGGCGGCCCCGCCGAGGGTCACCGCCAGGACGACCGCGCCAAGAAGCTTTCCGAGTTTCGGCATTTCCACTCTCCCTGTTCTTCTGTCACTGAATGCCGTGCGAGAACTTCGCCGGCCAAGGTATCACTCCGCCGGACTTTCCGCCGAGCGTTCGCCCACGCCCCCGGAGGCGGCGCGCAGCTTCGATTCATTCAGGCTGAGGACCAGGGTGGTCAGGGCCGGCAGAAAGGTCAGCGAGACGATGGCCGCGCCCAGGATACCGAACAGCACGATGGCGCCCACGCCCCGATACAGCTCGGTTCCCGCGCCGGGAATGAAGACCAGCGGCGCCAGACCGCACATCGTGGTGATGGTCGACATCAGGATCGGCCTGAGGCGCGAGCGCACGGCCTCCTCGACCGCCCGGCGGGCGTTCATCGCCTCTTGGCGAACGTTCTGCATCGCCTGGTGGACGATCAGGATGGGGTTGTTCACCACGGTGCCCATCAGGATCAGGAAGCCCAGCATGGAGATCATGTCGAAGGGCTGGTTGACCGGCTGGAAGCCCAGAAGGGGCAGCTGCGCGCCGGCCAGGTTCAGCAGACGCAGACCGACGATGCCCCCGGCGATGCCCAGCGGGATCGTGGTCATGATCAGCAGCGGATAGCCCCAGTGCGTAAAGATGGCCACCAGCAGCAGATAGACGATCGCCACCGCGACGATGTAGTTGCTGGTGAGCGCCTTCTGCGTCGCTTCCAGCTGGTCGCTGGCGCCGGAGATGTCGATGGTTACGCCGGCCGGAATGCGGCCCGCGTCGCGCAGATGGTTGAGTAGCTCCGCGCGCACGGTGGCGACGCCGGTCTCCAGCGGGATTCCCTCGGGCGGGATCACGTTGAGGGTGACCGTCCGCCGGCCGTTGATGCGGCGGATGGTGTTGGTGTCCACGGTCTCGACGATGCTGGCCACGGCGCCCAGCGGCACGACGCTGCCTTGCGGCGTGTAGAGCGGCAGCTGATCGATCTCGTCCAGCGAAGCGGCCAGCCCATCCTCGCTGTAGAAGTAGATGTCGATCTTCTGGTCCTGGCGCAGGAACTCGTCGACGTAAGCGCCGTCGGTCATCGCCGCCACGGAGAAGCCGAGGTCGCGGGCGTCCAGGCCCAACTCCGCCGCGCGGTCCCAGTCCGGCCGGATTTCCAGCAGCGGCTGCGAGAGCGAGAGCGTCGAGGGATTGGCCTGGATGCGCGGGTCATCGAAGATTTCCCCGGCGCGTTCATAGGCCGCCGCAGCGACGGCATAGACCTCGGCCAGGTTGGGCCCGGAGATATCGAGATTGACGCTGCGCGTGCCGCCGTCGTTGCTGGTGATGATCGACCCGCGCGCGGCGAAGGCGCGCATGCCGGGGTATTCCTCGAACTTGCGGGTCAGCGCCTGCATCAGGGGGCCCAGCTGATCGATATCGACGCTTTCCGTGATGATCGTCAGCCGCTCGGCGGTGATCCACAGGTTCAGATACTTCATGGCCGGCACGTCCGTCTCGCCGGCCTCGAAGAGCGCCGGATTGTCGCCGACGTAGGGCAGGAAGTGGTCCTGAATCTCCTGGCCGATCTCGCGCATGGTATCCAGGTTGTAGCCCGGCGGCGCGTACATCCTGGCGAAGGTCTTGGGCTCCTCGCCCTCGGGCAGATAGGCGGCCGGCGGCGTCAGCACGAAGATGATGAAGCCGCTGACGCCGACGGTGCAGAGGATGACCGCCAGCCGCCGGACCTGGCCGCCGATCAGCCAGGAGACCGCGCGCGCGATGCCGCGGTCGTTTTGCGATCCGGTGCCCGCGGCCCCGGTGAACATTTCCGAGCGTCCGCGGCGGAAATTCACCCGCGCGCTGGCCGTGGGAACGATGGTGATGGCAACCAGCATCGAAGCCAGGATCGAGGCCGAGACGGCGACGGCCACGTCGGAATAGAGCTGACCGGCTTCCTCGTCGATGAAGACGATGGGCACGAAGACGAGCACGGTCGTCAGCGTCGAGGCGACCACCGCCGGCCAAACCTTGCGCACGCCCTGCACGGCCGCGCGGAATCGGTCGAGGCCGCGTTTTCGTTCCAGATCGATGCTCTCGAGCACGACGATGGTGTTGTCCAGCGTCATGCCGATGGCGAACGCCACGCCGGCCAGCGAGATGACGTTGACGGTCCTGCCGGCCAGGCTCAGCCCGAGAAAAGCGGCGATGGCGCAAATCGGAATGCCGATGATCCCGATCGCCGTTGCCCGGCCGGAGCGCAGGAACAAGAACATGACAGCCGTCGCCAGCGTCGCGCCGATGGCCAGGTTGGTCCAAACGTTCTTGACCGACGCCTCGACGTAGCCGGCGTCCTCGGCCGTCAGCTCCAGCTCCATGCCGGCGGGCTCCAGGACATCGCGGTTGATCGCCGCCATCTCCTCGATCATGGCGTACTTGATGTCGATGACGTTGGAGCCCGGCTCGCGCCGCACGGCCAGCACCAGGACGGGCTCGCCGTTGAGGAAGGCCTTGCTGCTCAGCTCGAAGTGATCGAGGCGCACGTGCGCCACGTCGCCCAGCCGCACGACGCTGTCCGCCCGGCGATCGACGATCATATCCTCCAGCGCCGCCACGTCCTCGAAGCGGCCGACCGTGCGCAGCAGGTAGCGCCGCTTGCCGCTTTCGATCTCGCCGCCGGAGATGTCCTGGTTGCGCGCACGCACGACATCGCGCACCTGGGCGATGGAAATGTTGCGGTCGGCCAGTGCCGACGGATCGATCATCACCTGAATCTGGCGCTCGGCCCCGCCCCAGAGCTGGACCTGCGAGACGCCCTTCACGCTTTCCATGCGGGTGATCACATTGTCGTCGATGAAGTCGCGCATCATGTCCATGTCGAGCTCGCGGGGATTGCCCTCGAGCGGCGAAATCCGGAAATACATGAACGAGTTGCTGGAAAACGACGTGGCATAGATGCGCGGCTGGTCCACGTTCTCGGGATAGGACGGCACCTGGTTGAGCGCGTTGTTCACCCGGATCAGCGTCTCGGTGATGTCGACGTCGTAGGGAAATTCCAATTCGATGCGTGCCTCGCCCGAGGAGGCGGTGGCGATCAGGCGGTCAAGGTTGGGGATGCCGCGCAGGTATTCCTCCTGCTCGATCAGAATCTCCTTTTCGACGTCCTGCGGCGTCGCGCCTGCCCAGTTCGTGCGGACCGTGACGGTGCGCACCTCCAGGTCGGGAATCATCTGCACCGGGATGCGCAGCGCCGCCACGATGCCCACCACGCACAGGATGAGCACGATGACCGTTGTCTGGGTGCCGTGTTTTACGATGGCGTCGAACATCTGACTTTCCGGCCCTGCCCTTAGCTCGCCCCGTCGACCACGCGCACGCGCTGGTTCTGTCGCAGGGATTCGTTGCCGCGGACCACGATCCGTTCACCCGCATCCAGGCCGCTGACGATGTGCACGCGGCCGTCGAAGGCACGGCCCAGTTCGACCCGGCGCTCGGAGACCGTCTGCTTCCCGTCGTCCTCCTGCACCACCCAGAGGCTCACTCGGCCGTCAGGATGCCGGATGACCGCATCGCGCGGCACCACGACCCCGTCGTTGCCGGTCGCCAGATGAATGGCCGCGCGCGCCGACATGCCCGGCGTAAGGGGCACGCCCGCCGCCTTTGGTCGCACGCGAAGGGTGAAGGTGCGCGCCGTCGGATCGCTGACCGGGACCAGCGCCACCTGTTCGGCAGAAAAGGTTTTGCCGGGCAAGGCGTCGAACTGAAGCTCGACCGGGGCATCGCCCGACAGTTGCGGGAAATAGCGTTGAGGCACCGGGATATCGACGTGCAGGGTCTCGGTGGACACGAGCTCGATAACCGAAGCGCCGGGCGAGACCCACTCCCCGGCTTCCGTTGCCTTTCGGGCCACCACGCCGTCAAAGGGCGCCGTTATGACGTGCCGCTTCAGCACTTCGCGTTGGCGCGCAGCCTCCGCCTTCAGCCTTTCGACGGCGGCGCTGGCGATGCGCACCTCGGCGCTGCGGGCGTCCAGCTCGTTCTGTGGGATATTGCCGCGTTTGATCAGCCGTTCCGCGATTGTCAGGCGGCGCTCCTGATCCGCGAGGGTGGCCTGCGCCTCCGCCACGGCGGCCTCGGCGCGGCGGACCTCCTGCTCGGCGAGCGCCCGGTCCAAGCGGATCAGGCTGTCGCCTTTCCGGACTTTATCGCCGAAGTCGACCTCGACGCTTTCGACCAGGCCGCCAACAGCCGTCGAAACCTTTGCGGCGCGCGGCGAGATGACGGTGGCCGAAAGCTTTGCGACGTGCGTGATCGGCTGGATTTCGGCGATGGCAGCGGTGACCGGCGGGCCGTCGCTCTGCGCGACAACTCCCGTCGGCACGGCCCACGCCAGCAAACCGGCGAGGATCGTTCCGAGCAATCGCTGTCGTCCAACCCAACCCATACGCGTGCTTCCTGTTTCTGCCAGCCCTATCCCCGGATGAACCGGCATTGCGCCAAACCGACAGCTTACACCATTTGTTGGCAGTAACACTGGAAGTGTGGCCGTTGGCGCGCGGATCAAGGCCAAAGGTCGCGCCAGCCACATTGCAGGCAGGCCCATAACCATTCATGATTGGCATTATCCAATACGACGGCCGCACGACGACCTCCACCAGAGGACACGCCGAACGCCGCACCAAACGACAGGGAGAAAACGAATGTCGGACTTTGCCCGCATTGAGCGCCTGCTGCGCACCGGTGGCATCAGCCGCCGCGATTTCATGCAGCAGGCCACGGCCCTTGGCCTCACGGCAGCGGCCGCCTCGTCCATCGCCGGCCGCGCCGCGCGCGCAGCTACGCCCAAGAAAGGCGGCATCCTGCGCCTTGGCATCGGGCACGGCTCGACCACCGATACGCTCGATCCCGCCACCTACGAAAACCTTTACATGCAGGTTGTCGGCGGGGCGGCGCACAACAAGCTGACCGTCATCGACAACAACGGCGAGCTCGCCCCGGAGCTCGCGGAATCCTGGGAGCCGACGCCGGACGCGACGCAGTGGCGCTTCAAGCTGCGCAAGGGCGTGGAATTCCACAACGGCAAGACGCTGGACGCCGACGACGTCATCGCCTCCTTCAACCACCACCGCGGCGAGGAATCGAAGTCCGCGGCCAAGCCGATCGTCGACCCGATCGAGGACATCAAGGCGGACGGCAAGGACACGGTGGTCTTCACGATGAAGACCGGCAATGCCGATTTCCCGTTCATCGTCGGCGATTACCATCTGGCAATCCTTCCGGCGAAGGATGGCAAAATCGAGCCGAATTCCGGCGTCGGCGCGGGCGGCTATACCATCGACCGTTTCGACCCCGGCGTGCGCACCGGCGTGACCCGTTTCCCGAACTACTGGAAGGACGACCGTGCGCATTTCGATGCCGCGGAAATTCTGTCCATCGTCGATGGCACAGCGCGGACCAACGCGCTGACCACGGGTGAAATCGACGCCATGGATCGCGTCGATCTGAAGACCGCGCACCTCCTGGCCAAGCGGCCCGACATCAAGATCGCCGAGACCAGCGGAACCGCGCACTACACCTTCGCGATGCGCACGGATACACCGCCGTTCAACGACAACAATGTGCGGCTCGCGCTGAAGCACGCCCTCGACCGCGAGACCATGATGCAGACCGTGCTGCTGGGCCACGGCGTGCTTGGCAACGATCACCCCATCGGCAGGTCGAACCGCTTCTACGCCGAGGAACTGCCGCAGCGCGAATACGACGTGGACAAGGCCAAGTTCTATCTGAAGCAGTCGGGGCTTAGCAGCCTGCAGGTCGACCTAAGCGCTTCGGAGGCCGCCTTCGCCGGCGCTGTCGACGCCGCCGTGCTCTACAAGGAGCACGCGGCCAAGGCCGGCATCGAGATCAACGTCGTGCGCGAACCCAGCGACGGATACTGGTCGAACGTCTGGATGAAGAAGCCCTGGTGCGCCGTCTACTGGGGCGGCCGGCCGACGGAGGACTGGATGTTCTCCACCGCCTATGCCGCGGGCGCTCCATGGAACGACAGCTTCTGGGAGCACGAGCGCTTCAACAAGCTTCTCATCGAGGCCCGCGCGGAACTCGACACCGCCAAGCGCCGCGAGATGTACGTGGAGATGCAGCGCATCGTCCGCGACGAGGGCGGCGTCGTCGTGCCGATGTTCAACAACTATGTCATGGGCCTTTCGACGAAGCTGGCGCACGACAAGATGGGCGCGAACTGGAGCATGGACGGATTCCGCTGCGTTGAACGCTGGTGGTTTGCCTAACGTCAAACGACGCCTTTGAACCCGTCACCATATCCGAAGACGAGAGCGGGAGGCCCGGAACACCAACCGGGCCTCTTCCGCGTCCGGTCTCTTGTCCAAGGAGCCGGGCGCTCGAATCAGAGGGACAAGCATGAGCTACGCCAACTTGAAGCAGCGCATGGATGCCGGCGGCGTCGTCATCCTGGACGGCGGCATCGGGACCGAACTGCAGCGGCGCGGCGCGCCCATGGACCCGGCGGCATGGTGCGGACCCGCCACCTTGCACAATGACAAGCTTCTGACGCAGATACACGCCGACTACATCGCCGCCGGCGCGGAGGTGGCCACCGCGAACACCTACGCCTCATCGCGGCTGATGCTCTCGGGCGCCGGTCTTGGCGACAAGGTGGAGGAAATCAACCGGCGCGCCGTCGAGGCGGCGATTCGGGCGCGGGACGCGGCCGCGAATCCGGAGAGCGTCGTTGTTGCGGGCTCGCTGTCCCACATGGTCCCGGTGGCCCGGGGCACGGCTGCGACCGACCCGGACCAGTTGCCTGGCGAGGACGAGATGTCGGCGGCCTTCCACGAGTTGGCCGAAATCCTGGCGGCATCGGGCTGTGAGCTCATCATTCTCGAGATGATGTACAGCCCGCTAAGGACGCGCCTCGCCCTGCAGGCAGCGCTCTCGACCGGCCTGCCGGTCTGGTTCGGGATGAGCGTGCGCCGCGGCGCAAACGGCGGGGTGGTCAGCTTCGAACAGGCCAAGGATCTGCCGCTGGAGGATGTGGTTAGCCTTATCCCCGCCAGCGGAATCGACGCCGCCGGCATCATGCACAGCCATTCCGAACTCGTCTCCGAGGCGCTGTCGATGCTGCGGGTGCACTTCGGCGGGCCGCTGATGGCCTATCCGGACTCCGGTCATTTCGAGATGCCGGACTGGCAATTCGTCGATGTCATTCCGCCTGAGACTTTCGAGGAATTTTGTCGTGAGTGGATGGCGTCAGGCGTGCAGGTGGTTGGCGGCTGCTGCGGACTGACCCCCGAGCATATCCAGGCCGCAGTGCGCGCACGGAATGCCATAGGTTAACGCCTTCAAACAGTTTGAAGAAGTTCTTCAAGCATTGTCCAAGCCACGGGAATTCGCCGGCCGATGCCCCGCATTCGCCAGAACAAAATTGCTGTGCTAGACGTTGATTGGATCGAGAGAGGAGAAGCACATGAATAAGAACGTTTTCATAGTTGGCCTAAACGATTTCAACCACCAGAAGCTCAAGCGCTTACGCGGCGCTGACCAGATCGATTTCCACGGCGTCATCGAACCCGCGGCCGTCTACGAGACGGAAGAGTTCGACATTCCCGGCATGCTGAAGGAGGCGGATGAGAAAATCTCGGCCTTCGACGGCTCGGTCGACGCGATCGCCGGATACATGGACTTTCCCGTCTCCACCATGTTGCCCATCCTCTGCAACAAGTTCGGCACGCGCACGACGTCCCTGGAAAGCCTTCTGAAGTGCGAGCACAAGTACTGGAGCCGCAAGGTCCAAAAGGAGGCGATCCCGGATCACATCCCCAAGTTTACCTCTTTCGACCCATTCGATGACCAGGCCTTGTCCAAGATCGGCGAGGCGGACCTGCGCTTCCCCTTCTTCGTCAAGCCGATCAAGTCGTCGGGCTCGCGTCTCGGCTTTCGGATCGACAAGCCGGAGGACTTCGACCACGCGACGGAGAGGCTGCGCGCCGATATCGGGACGATATCCGAGCCGTTCAATTTTGTCCTCGATCAGGCCGACCTACCCGACGAAATCCGGGAGGTCGACGGCGGCCACTGCATGGCGGAGCAGATCATTGGCGGGCGCCAGTGCACGGTGGAAGGCTATGTCTACGAAGGCGAGGTGGTCCCCTACGGAATCGTCGATTCCATCCGCTACCCGCAGGTGCTGAGCTTCTTCTACTACATGTATCCCTCGAAACTGCCCGACAACGTGCAGGAGACGATGCGGGACCTGACGAAAAAGATCATGTCCCACATCGGATTCAACAATTCCGCCTTCAACATCGAGTTCTTCTGGGACGAGGTGCAGAACCAGATCTGGCTGTTGGAGATCAACACCCGCATCTCGCAGTCGCACTGCGACCTCTTCGAGAAGGTGGACGGCGTCAGCAACCAGCAGGTCACCGTGGACCTCAGCCTTGGGCGCCGGCCGGACATGCCTTCCGGCGAAGGCGACTACGATGTGGCCGGCAAGTTCTTCTATCGGGTGTTCTTCACCGACGCGACGGTGGGCAGCGTTCCCAGCAAGGAGGAGATCGAAAACGCCGCCAGCAAGGTGCCCGGCACCTTTATCGCCCCACAGGTTCACGAAGGCGCACGCTTATCGGACTTGCCAGAACAGGACAGTTACAGTTATGCAATTGCCTACATATGGATGGGGGCGAAGAAGCAGTCCTCACTCCTCTGGAATTACGAGCGCGTCATCAAGAATCTGAATTTCGAATTCGTCGACATCGACGAATGAGGAGAGGCTTGTTTACCCGCGCGGACCAACAAGAACGGACGTAGATGCGAATCGTCACTGATTTCCCGCGCGAGGTTTTTGAGGAAGAAACCTGGCTGACGCTGTCCGACGGCTGCAGGCTGGCCGTCAGGATCTGGCGCCCCGTGGACGCCGACGCGAACCCCGTGCCGGCGATCTTCGAATACCTGCCCTACCGCAAACGCGACCTGACAGCGACGCGCGACGTGCAAATGCACGCCTACTGGGCCGGCCACGGCTATGCCGGCGTGCGCGTCGATATCCGCGGCAGCGGCGAGAGCGACGGGGTGCTGACCGACGAGTACTTGCAGCAGGAGTTGGACGACGGCATCGAGGTGCTGGAGTGGCTCGAACAGCAGCCCTGGTGCACCGGCGAATGCGCGATGATCGGCATCTCCTGGGGCGGCTTTAACGGCCTGCAGATCGCCGCCATGCAGCCGCGGCACTTGAAATGCGTGATCACGCTGTGCTCGACCGACGACCGCTATGCGGACGACGTGCACCACATGGGCGGCTGCATGCTTGGGGACAATCTTTCCTGGGCCTCGACCATGTTCGACCAGAACGCCTGCCCGCCCGACCCGGCGCTGGTCGGCGAACGTTGGCGCGACATGTGGCTGGAGCGGCTGGAAGGCAGCGGCCTCTGGCTGAAAACCTGGCTCAGCCATCAGCGCCGCGATGACTATTGGAAGCACGGATCGGTCTGCGAGGATTTCTCTGCCATCCAGTGTCCGGTTTATGCCGTGAGCGGCTGGGCGGACGGCTATGTCAATGCGGTGTTCCGGCTGCTCATCGGCCTGGACGGGCCGCGCAAGGGGCTGGTCGGACCCTGGGCGCATACCTATCCGCACCTTGGCGTGCCGGGGCCGGCCATTGGCTTTCTGCAGGAATGCCTGCGCTGGTTCGACCATTGGCTGAAGGGCAAGGACACCGGCATCATGGACGAGCCCATGATGCGTGTCTGGATGCAGGACTCGGCCCGGCCCAGCGCGCGCTACGATATGCGGCCCGGCCGATGGGTGAGCGAGCCAACCTGGCCGTCACCGAACATCGAACACGTCGGTTACAAGCTGACAGAAGGCCACGACCTCGTGCCCGACACGCACGAGGTTCCTGATCGTGCGCTCGACATCCGCTCACCGCTGTTTGTCGGCCTCTACGCCGGCAAATGGTGCTCCTACAACGCCCCGCCGGACCAGCCGCACGACCAGCGGGAAGCCGACGGTGGCGCGCTTATTTTCCAGACGCCGCGGCTGGACGAACCGATCGAGATCTGCGGCCAGCCGGAGGTCGAGCTGGAGCTCGAGAGCGACCAGGAGATCGCCATGGTCGCCGTGCGGCTGATCGACATCACGGCCGACGACATGGCCACGCGCGTTTCCTATGGGCTTTTGAACCTGACGCACCGGGACAGCGACGAGTTTCCCGAAAAGCTGGAGCCGGGCAAGCGCTACCGGGTGCGGGTAAAAATGAAGCACATCGCCCAACAGTTTCCCGCCGGCCACGCGATCAGGCTCTCCATCTCGACGAGCTATTGGCCCTTGGCCTGGCCCGCGCCCAAGCCGGTGAAGCTGACCGTGCATTGCGGCGACAGCAGGCTCATCCTGCCGCAGCGCGCCCCGCGCCCCGAGGAGGACAACGCGCTGCGTCCCTTCGAGGAACCCGAGGCAGGGCCGCCGCTGGAGAAAACGCTGATCCAGCCGAGCCACGAGGAGTGGACGGTCTTCCGCGATCTGGCCAACGACAATGCGACCCTGCAGGTCGTGAACGATGTCGGCCGCTTCCGGATCGATTCCATCGACCTGGAGATCGCCTGCCGCACGATGGAGCGCTATTTCTTTGCCGACGACGATTACGGCAGCCTGCGCGGCTGGACCGAGTGGGAACGTTCGTTCAAGCGCGGTGACTGGGAGGTCCGCACGCTGACGCGCACCCTGCTGACCTCGGACGAAACGGCCTTTCGCATCCGGGCGACGCTCGATGCCTTCGAGGGCGATACGCGCGTCTACACGCAGACCTGGGACGAGGAGATAGCGCGCGACCTGGTCTAGACTGGACCAGAGCGCGGCCTTGTTTCCAGGCGCCTCCGGCGCGCCGTCAGGTCCAGAAATATCGCACGATATGGAAAAAGACGGGCGCCGAGAACACCAGCGAATCGAGGCGGTCCAGGACGCCGCCGTGACCCTCGATCAACTCGCCCCAATCCTTGACGCCGCAATCCCGCTTGATGGCCGACATCACGAGACCTCCGGCGAAACCTGCGAGCGCGGCTGCGAGCGCCAGCGCGCCGGCCTGCCACGCAGCGAAGGGCGTGAGCCCCGCCAGAGCCGCCCCGAGCGCCGTCGCCAGCGCGATGCCGCCCAGCGTTCCCTCGAGCGTCTTCGACGGTGAAACGGCCGGTGCGACGGGCGTGCGCCCGACCAGCTTGCCGCAGATATACTGAAGAACGTCGCTCGCCTGCACCACAAGCAGCAGGAATGCCGCAAGCAGCACCTCCCGCCCGCCGTAGCCCGGAATTTCCAGGGTGACGAGCGCCGGCACATAAGACAGGCAGTAGACGCAAAGCATCAGCCCCCACTGCACCTTCGCCGCCCTCTCGAGGAAGCGCTGCGTGTCGCCACGGATGACCGAAGCGACGGGCAGCAGCGCGAAGGCGTAAACAGGAATGAAGATCGCGAAGAGGCCGTACCACTCGACCCATACCAGGGCGTATTGGATGGGCGCGATCACGAAGAAGCTGGCGATCAGCGCCCAGTGATCGCCGCGGCGCGTATAAGCAAGGGTGACGAACTCCCGCAGCGCCAGGAACGAGGCGACGGCGAAGAGCGTGACGAGCCCGGCCTTGCCGGCCAGAAGCGCGAGGCCGGCAACGATCGCAAGCACCCACCAGGCGCCGATGCGCTGGTTCAGATTCCGCACTGTCGCCGGCGAAAGCGCCGAACCGGGAGACTCGCCGCCGTTGCTGCGCGCCGAAACCCTCGCTTGCAGCAATCTGCCAACCAGTGTCGCCGCGGAAAGCACCGCCGCGAGCCCTGCCAGCAGCCATGCGACCTCGGCATCGATGCTCATGACACACTCTGCCCTTCCTCGACGGGCCCGTCAGACAGGGCCAGAAGCGCGCCCTGCAGCCTGTCCCGAAAGGCCGCGCGGCTCTCCCCCTCCGCAATTGTGAGGGGCTGGCCGAAGGCGGCCCGACAGAGCAGCGGCACCGGCAGCACCTCGCCTTTCGGCAGCACGCGATTCAGGTTCTCGATCCACACAGGCACGAATTCGACTTCGGGGCAGCGCTGTGCGAAACGCGCGATGCCGTTGCGGAAGCCAAGCAACGGCATGTCAGTGTCGTTGCGCGTGCCCTCCGGAAAAACGAGCAGGCAATGGCCGCGCTCCAGCGCCGCGGCCATGGCCGGCACCGGATCGTCCCGCCGCTCGCGCGGCCGGCGCTCGATCAGCAAGGCATTGAAGACCGTGCGCGCGATAAAGCGCCGGATCGCGCCCCGCTGCCAGTAGTCGCGCCCGGCCACCGGGCGCAGCACGGCGCGCTCTTCTTCCGGCAGTGCGGCCCAGACGAGCGCAAAGTCCCCGTGACTGCGATGGTTGGCGATGTAGACGCGCCGGCATCCGGGCGCGCGCTGCGGATATCCCGACGCACGCAGGCCGGTAATGAGGCGCACGAAAAGCAGCACCACGCCGCAGACTAGTCGCTGGGCCAGGCCAGACCAACCCGCCTGTGCAGACGGCGCCCGGGAATCCGAAATGCTGCGGACGCTCATCGGCCCGCCTCCGGGCGCGCGCGCAGCCCGCCGCGCACCCTGTTGACGAGAGTCCAAAGAAGCAGAATGCAAAGCACGGGCATGGCGAATTCGATACCCGTGAGCGGCAAGCCCGAGGCAAGCCAAAACCCAAGCCCCGCAAGTGCCGCGGCCCGGTCGCTCTTTCCCATCGGTCCGTCGTAACGGCGCGTGCCGCCGGCTTTCTGCGCAAGGACGCCGGCAAATTCCGTCAACGCCGATAATGCGGCCGCCGCGGCGACCCAGATCGGCTCGAAGACCGGCAGGAAGGCAAAAGGCGCGATCAGCGCGATATCGGAGACCACGTCGCCGATCTCGTTCAGATAATGTCCAAGTGCGGAGGCTTGCCCATGTTCGCGCGCAAGCATCCCGTCGGCGGCGTTTAGCGCCATGCGAAGCAGCAGCAGCGGCGCCAACAGGACGAACGCCCAGGTGTCCGGCGTGCTCCAGATAAGACCCGCCGAAGCCGCCAACGAGATGACCATGGCCCCCACCGTGAGCTGATTGGCGGTGACCCCTGCCGCGGCGAGCCTGACAACGCCTGGGCGAATCAGGGCTTGAAACCGGGGCTTCAAGGCGTAGACGGAGGCCATCGTTCTAGCTCCGGCGTTCCGCGATCACGACGCCGAAGATTCCCTTCTCCTCCATCGTGACCGATCGGATTTCGAAGCCGGCGGCTTCCATCCACCCACGGGTCAAGCTCTCCGGGCGCAAGCGCATAGCCCACGGCCTGCCGGTGTGCGATGTCAGAACCCGGGCAATGAATTCCAGCTGCGGATGGGTCGGCTGGATGGTTTGAATCAAGACGCCGCCCGGCCGCAGCAGTCGAACGATCTGATCGAAATGCCGGCGGACCGTCGTGTCGTCATCGACGATCTCATGCAGACCCGAGACGACGACAACATCCGCCGCCGGCAACCGCCCCAGGTCTTCGTCGGAAAAGGCGTCCGCTCTCTCGCACACCGGCGAGACGCCCGCGTGCCGGGCATTGGCTTTCGCCCGCGCGACGTTTTCCTCCCGGTAGTCGCGAAGCACCGCGCTGACCGGCAGGTCGCGGACCTCAGCCAAGGCGCCGACGGCATAGCGCCCGCCACCGCAGGCCAGATCGTAGAACACAACCGGTCGCCCCTCGCCCGAAGCGACGCGCGCGTGCGCCTCGCGAATGGCGTCGCATGCGGCCGCCTGCACCAACTGGCCGCGGTTTCGGATTCCCACCCAGCCCGGCGCGTCAAGAAACACGCGGTCGATCATCCGGCCGAGCGGCCCGCGCCCTTCGGCCCGGTTCTCATACACGTGATCCAGCATGACGCCGCTGTCGAAGCCATGCTCGACACCGATGGACAGCCCTTTCGACAAAGGGTGCATCCATCGGATGAGGTGGCGCATCGCCGCGTAATACCAGGCTTTCGGATGCCAGCTCGGCAGCGGCTTTTTCAGTTCGTCCAGCACAAGGTCCGTCATGGGTCGAATTCCTTAATTGAACGGTGTTCAATTTATATAGCTTGTTCCTGAACGGCGTTCAATATATTTTTTTGGCCGGAAGGAGCCATGCATGGCCAGACGTGCCGACCATTCCCCGGAAGAGCTTCGCGAACTGATATTGGAGACCGCGGCCGATTTGGCGCGCGAAGGTGGCTTGCGGGCCATTGCCATGCGGCGCATCGGCGAGCGGATCGGTTATTCACCCGGCAGCATCTACAACGCGTTGGGCGATCTGGACGATGTGATCCTGCACCTGAACGGCCGAACGCTTCTGCATCTCACGCACCGCTTGGAAGTCGCGGTCGGCGGACTGTCCGATCCGCGACAGCGTGCGATGGCCCTGACCGACGCCTATTTGAGCGTGGCCCGGGACGAGCGCGCGCTCTGGTCCATTCTGTTCGAGTACTCGCTTCCCCCGGACCGGGAGCTGCCGCAATGGTATGCGGATGCGATGGCGCGCCCTGTTGAGGTCGTCGCACAGTCGCTCGGGCCGATTTTCGCGGACGAGACGGAGGCGCACCGCTCGGTTGCCGCACTTTGGGCGGCGTTGCATGGCGTCGCGTCGCTGGCAACGTCTGGAAAGCTTCGGCTAGTCAGCGAGGAGGACCCCAATGCGCTCGCCCGCGCGCTGGTGGCGCGCTATCTCGGTTTCGAGCCGCCGGGCACATAGGGGGCCACATGACGGGCCACATGACGGGGCCACATGACGGGGTCGCCCTGTTGCAGCGTCAGGTGCGTCTCATCGGTCGGGGTGGAACCTTGGCCGCCGGTGCGGTGGAGGACGCAGCACAGCTCAGGGCGACGCGGCGACCGCCTGATGCCGCCCGGTTGGGTGCCAACGAGAGATTTTACCCCACCCGGACGTCGCACTTGCCTGGTCATGCCTGTTGGCCGGCCATGATCCAGCAGGAATCGCCGCCCCTTCCGATCAGGCCTCGGCGTCGGCCTCCGCCTTCGTTTCATGCTCCGTGCCGGGCTCGTGCTCGGGCGGGCTGTACATCGTGTAAAGCTTCAGCGGGCCCGAGCCGGTGTTGATGAAGTTGTGGTAGGCGCCCGAGGGCACAAAACTGAGGTCGCCCTCGCCCACCGTGGTCTCGCTTTCACCGATAACCGCGCGGCCCTCGCCTTCGACGAAGACCAGGATCTGGTCGTGACCTTCGTGTGTTTCACCGCCGATTTCACTGCCGGGCGGCACCGTCATCAACACCACCTGGGTCCTCTCGCCCGTCATGATGACCTTCCTGAACTCGTCGTTTTCCTTGGCCATGCGGACGACGGGCACAGTGGTTTCCTGGATTTCCTTCATGATCGCTCCTTTCTTGGTGTCGGTTTCGCCGCAGGGCCGGCGCATCATGCGCTGAGCATCGGCGTTTCGTAGAGATAGCTGTCGTCGTCGACCTGGCGGACAAGGAAGTCCGCCACATCGGCACGCGAAATGCATCCCGGGCCCCAGTCCGCCGGATGGGTGAAAACGCGGTAGCGTTGCGTGCGCGGACCCGGCGTGAGGACGACAGGCCGCGCGATGACCCACTCCAGATCGCTATGGCGAATTGCCAGTTCCTGACGGTCCTTGTCGTCGTACGCGCGCCCGAGGATGCCCCGGGAGAAGAAACTCTCAACGCAGCCCTGGCGCACGCGGCTGTCGCCGGCGCCATAGCCGGTGACCGCGATCAAGCGGGAGACCCCGGCTGCGTCCATCGCCTCGATCAGGATTTCGGTGGACCTGGAGAAAAGCGCGATGGGACGCGGTGATACCGCCCGGCGAAGATCGACGCCCAGTGTCTGGACGACCGCGTCGACCCCC
>JAWVYK010000034.1:0-15716 GCA_033722755.1 Rhodovibrionaceae bacterium
CGACCCGGCCCACGAGACCCGCGCCAGCGTCTGCCAGGGCCTTTTCAGCATCGAGCACGTGCTGCAGGTCGACGCCACCGGCGCCACCGCGACGGTCGAGGTCGCCGACGATCTCGGCCTCACGGACACCGAGACTTCGTCCGGTCCCGTAAAAGGCAGCCTGTGATGGACGACATGAAGGACACATCGGGCGCGGCCGGCGCGGCCACCCCTGGGGCTGGCGACGAGCGCATCGAGCGCCGCTCCCTCGCCGACACCGTGGCCGAGCGCCTGCGCGCGATGATCGTCGAGGGCGAGTTCGTACCGGGCGAGCGCCTGCCGGAACGGCTGCTGTGCGAGCGCTTTGGCATCTCCCGCACGCCGCTGCGCGAGGCCATGAAATCCATTGCCGCCGAGGGGTTGGTGAAGTTGCTGCCGAACCGCGGCGCGGTCATCCCGCCGATCACCCTGAAGGAACTGCACGAGGCCTTCGAGGTGATGGAGGCGCTGGAGGCCACCGCCGGCGAGCTCGCCTGCCGGCGCATCGACGACGCCGCGCTGAAGGATATCCGCCGCCTGCATGAACGCATGCTGCTGCACTACCGCGACGGCGACCTGCAAGCCTATTTCGAGCTCAACCAGCAGATCCACAAGGCGATCATCGCAGCCGCCCACAATGCGCTTTTGAGCGAGACCTACCGGCGGCTGTCGGGCCGGGTGCTGCGGGCGCGCTATGCGGCCAACCTGTCCGGCGAACGCTGGGCCAAGGCCATCGAGGAGCACGAGGCCATCCTGGAAGCGCTGGAGGCGCGCGACAGCGAGCGCCTCGGCCGCCTGCTGCGCGAACACCTGCACAACAAGCTCGCCGCCGCCTCCCAGAGCCCCGCCGTCGTTCAGCAGCCGGCGTGAGCGAAGTCGGGTGAGTTATCTCGATCGCATCGCGGCCTGCCGTACATGGGACCCCGGGTCCTTCCGTCCCTTCGTCGTGGAGGGCCGGCGCATGGGCCGGGTGCGTCACAACTGGGCCCGGCGCTTTGCCGATTTCACCGGCGTCTTCGAGGTGAGCGAGCGCGCCGTCGTGCTCAATCCGCTGCTGACAGGCTTCGAGGAGCGCACACGAGCGGTCGAGGAGGTGCTGCTTCACCTCGGCGAGACCGGCGAGTTCCGGGCCCTGCGCGGCGAATACTTCCCGGTGCTGCACGACTGGCACGAAGAACCGGTGATGAAGGTGGACCGCGCCGGCGTGCCGCTTCTGGGCGTGCGTGGCTTCGGCGTGCACATGAACGGCTATGTGCGCGGCGACGACGGCAGCCTGTGCATGTGGGTCGGCCGGCGCGCCCGCGACAAGCGCACGGAGCCCGGCAAGTTTGATCATCTGGTCGCCGGCGGGCAGCCGCACGGCCTGTCGTTCCGGGAGAACCTGATCAAGGAGGCGGAGGAGGAGGCGAGCATTCCCCGCCATCTGGCCGAGCGCGCCAGGCCGGTGGGCGCGCTCGCCTACGTGCTGGAGCGCGAGCAGGGTCTGCGCGACGACGTGCTCTTCCTTTACGACCTTGAGCTGCCGGCGGACTTCGTGCCCGCGAACCAGGACGGCGAGGTGGAATTCTTCGAGCTCTGGCCGGTCGAGGACGTGATGGCGCGCGTGCGCGACACCGACGACTTCAAGTTCAACGTGGCGCTGGTCAACATCGACTTCTTCCTGCGCCACGGCCTGCTGGATCCCGACGAGGCCGGCTATCTGCAGATCGTCGAGGGGCTATCCGCCGGCGACCGGCTCTAGCTTTTCAGCCCTCGAACTCCGCCATTTTGCGCACCTCCGCCGGGCTGTGGCCGGCCTCGCGCAGGGCGGCCAGGGTCAGCGACTCGTGCCGCTTGGCCAGGCGCTGGCCGGTCTCGGCGGTCAGCAGCCGATGGTGGCGCCAGCGCGGCACCGGCAGGTCCAAGAGCGCCTGCAGCAGCCGGTGCAGGTGTGTGGCGTGCTTCAGGTCCTCTCCCCGGGTCACCAGGGTGACGCCTTGCAGGGCGTCGTCGACGGTGACCGCCAGGTGATAGCTGGTCGCCACGTCCTTGCGCGCCAGCACCGCGTCGCCCAGGACCTCCGGCGTGGCGGTCACCTCGCCGGCGTCGATGCCTTCCTCGACCCAGGTGAGCGCACCGGCAACGGCCCGCGCCCTGTCCATGTCGAGGCGCAGGGCATGCTGCTCGCCCGCGGCCGTGCGCGCGGCGCGCTCGTCCGCGGACAGGCTCCGGCAGGTGCCCGGATAAAGCGGTCCGTCCGGCCCATGCGGAGCGCCGCCCGCGGCCTCGATCTCGGCGATGATCTCGCGCCGCGTGCAGAAACAGGGATAGAGCAGCCCCTGCCGCGCCAGCCGGTCGAGCGCGTCCTGGTAGTCGGCCATGTGCTGGGACTGGCGGCGTACCGGCTCCTCCCAGGCCAGGCCGATGTCGCCGCCCAGCCATGAGAGATCCTCCAGGATGGCGGCTTCGTATTCGGGCCGGCAGCGGCCGATGTCGATGTCCTCGATGCGCAGCAGGAAGCGCCCGCCGCCCTGCATCGCCGCGGCCCAGGCGAAGAGCGCGGAATAGCCATGTCCCAGGTGCAGCAGGCCGGTGGGCGAGGGCGCGAAGCGGGTCACCTCCTGGCGGCCGGCGGAAAGTGCGTCGATCATGGGGCGGCTTTTCCGGGATCGTTCATGCCGGGCGGATTCTCCTTGGGAAGGAGCCGATTTCGCGTATGGCAAAAACTGACTAAAGTCCAGCCCATGAGTACGAGCCGGTCGAACCGCGCGGACGAACGTCTGCGGCCCGCGCTGGAGGCGCTGGCGGCGGCCGACATCGATATGGCCCGCGCTTACGAGAGCTGCGGGCTGCCGCCGGCGCGTCGCGCCGAGCCCGGCTTTCCCGGCCTTTTTCGCATGATCGCCGCGCAGCAGGTTTCTGCCGGGGCCGCACGCGCGATCCTCGCGCGGGTCGACGAGGCGCTGGGGGAGGTCACGCCGGCAGCCGTCGCCGAGGCCGGAGAGGACGAGTTGCGCGCGGCGGGCCTGAGCCGGCAGAAGATCGTCTACGCCAAGTCCATGGCCGAGGCCGCGCTGGCCGGCCGGATCGACTTCGAGGGCCTGGACGGTCTGCCCGACCGGCAGGTGATAGAGCAGCTCACCCAGCTGAAGGGCATCGGCCGCTGGACGGCGGAAATCTATTTGCTTTTCGCACTGGATCGCCCCGACGTGTTCCCCGCCGGGGACCTTGCGCTGCAGGTCGCGGCGCAGCGGCTGAAGGGCTTGCGCAAGCGCCCCAATGAAAAGTATCTCCGGCGCATTGCGGCAAAGTGGCGGCCGTACCGCGGGCCGGCGGCGCGCTTTCTGTGGCACATCTACCGGCATCCCGGAATGCCGGATTAAGGAGGCATCGTGGCGGGTCCGAAATCGAAGAAGGTGATTTATGCCGCGCTCGCCGGCAACGCGCTGATCGCCGTCACCAAGTTCTTCGCCGCCGCCTATACCGGCAGCTCAGCCATGGTTTCGGAGGGCATCCACTCCCTGGTCGACACCGGCAACCAGGGGCTGCTGCTGCACGGCTTGCGCAGGGCGAAGCAGGAGCCGGACCGCGACCATCCCTTTGGCTATGGCATGGAGCTTTACTTCTGGACCTTCGTGGTCGCCATTCTGATCTTCGCGGTGGGCGCCGGCATCTCGATCTACGAAGGCGTCAATCAGCTGATGGACCCGCACATCATTGAAGATCCCTATATCAACTACATCGTGCTCGCCCTGGCGATGGTCTTCGAGGGATTCGCCTGGACCGTGGCGATGAAGGAGTTTCGCAGGGTCAAGGGTAAGCGCGGCATCTTCGAAGAGGTGCGGAGGAGCAAGGACCCGACGTTGTTCACTGTCCTTTTCGAGGATACCGCCGCGATGCTGGGCCTGGTCGCCGCCTTCATCGGAATCGCCGCCGCGCAGGTGCTGGGCATACCCGAGATGGACGCTGTCGCCTCGCTGGTCATCGGCGCGATTCTGGCGCTGACGGCCGTCATGCTGGCCTACGAAAGCAAGGGCCTGCTTGTCGGCGAGTCGGCCCTGCCCCATGTGGTTGGCGGTATTCGCGAGATTGCCGGCGGATACGACGAAATCGAGCGCGTCAACGAGGTGCTCACCATGCACATGGGCCCGCGCGACGTGCTGGTGAACCTCAGTCTCGACTTCAAGAACGACCTTTCTGCCGGCGCAGTGGAGAAGACGGTGACCAAGATAGAGCGTGCGGTGAAGAAGGAGTTCGACGAGGTCACGCGCATCTTCGTGGAGGCGCAGTCGCGCCAGAGCCACACCGCGGAGCTTCGCAAGGCCAAGGAGACGCTGCGCCGCCATAGTGAAGAGCCCGAAGGCTGACACCCGCCCGCACGGCACAGGCCGCAACGCGATGTTCGGACGCCCGCGCCAGCGCGAGCCAAAACGAGAAACGAACGAGGGAAGTATGACCGAGACGCAAAGCCTGGACGGCCCGCGCCAGGAACCGGCAGCCGGCGGAGCGGCGCGCCAACTGGTGATCCTGCTGCACGGACTGGGGGCAGACGGCAACGACCTGATCGCCCTGGCGCCGATCCTCGGTCAGGTGCTGCCGCACGCCGCCTTCGTCTCGCCTGACGCGCCGTTTCCCTGCGACATGGCCCCTTTCGGCCGGCAGTGGTTCAGCCTGCAGCAGTCCGACCCGCAGTCGCTGACCCGCGGTGTGCGCCAGGCCGCGCCGATCCTGCAGGGCTTCATCGATGCCGAGCTGGAGCGCCATGGGCTAAGCGGCGAGAACCTGGCGCTTTTCGGTTTCTCTCAGGGCGGCATGATGGCCCTTCACGTGGGCTTGCGCGGGCCCGTCGCCCCGGCCGCCATCCTCGGATTCTCCAGCGCGCTGATCGACGTCGACGGCTTGCCGGAGGAGATTCGCCATCGGCCGCCGGTGCTGCTGGTGCATGGGAATGCGGACGAGGTCATCCCCTCGACGGCGCTGGCTGCGGCCTCGGCGGCGCTGCAGGCCAATCGGGTGCCGGTGACCACGGACCTGCGCCCCGGCCTGGGCCACGGCATCGACGAGGAGGGCCTGCGTCTGGCTGCCGCGACGCTGTCGGAGAGCTTCGGCTCGAACAGCGATTGAATGGTCCCGACCACAAGATGTTGTGTCGTTCTGGCAGGCGCTTCATAATTTTTGACACTGGCGTGAAGATTTAGCGGGGCGAATTCTCTAAATCTTGTGTTTGCCCACGGGCTGCCTTATCAAAGGATCAGGAGCCGCGCGGGAGGCCGGTTCGCATTCGGACCGGCGGCCCGGGCGGGGGCAAGTGGAGGTGCGGAGGCGTGCGCGCTTCGGCGGAGACCTTTCCGGCGCTGGTACTGAATGCGGACTTTCGTCCGCTCAGCTATTTCCCATTGTCTCTCTGGCCGTGGCAGGAAGCCGTGAAGGCGGTGTTCCTCGACCGGGTCAACATCGTCCACGAATACGACCGCGCGGTGCATTCGCCCAGCGTGGAGATGAAGCTGCCCAGCGTCATCTCGCTCAAGGACTACGTGCCGATGAGCCGGCGGCCGGCCTTTACCCGCTTCAACGTGTTTCTGCGCGACCGCTTCTCCTGCCAGTACTGCGGCGATCGCTTTCCGTCGGAGGACTTGACCTTCGACCACGTGCTGCCGCGCTCGCGCGGCGGCCGGACGACGTGGGACAACGTCGTCACCGCGTGTCAGGTCTGCAATCTGCACAAGGGCAACCGAACGCCGCGCGAAAGCGGGATGCACCTCGTCACTCCCGCCGGCCAGCCGACGACATTCCAGCTCCAGGAGAACGGGCGGGCCTTCCCGCCCAATTTTCTTCACGAGAGCTGGAGCGACTTTCTCTACTGGGATACCGAGCTGGAAACCTGAACCCCTCCGCCGCATCCGCAGGCGCGGCAACCGACAAAAGAAAACCCCCGCGCCACGCATGCAGGGGGCAAGTGCGCGCGGGGGGAAGTCGACGGCGACCGTGCGATCCAGGGGTGAGATGGGTCGCCGTACTTGGAGAGGCTGTCACCGGAGTGCAGCATCACCACATTCTAAATTAGCACGTCTTAACGTCATTGATACAGATCAAACCCGCCGCGGCTTTGACGGCCGCGGCCGCCGGATGGCCGCCGGGAAGCTCTAGAAGCGCTTGGACAGCCAGATGGCGAGCCTGGAGCCGGTCTTGATCGCGTGCGAGAGAAGCTCGTAGCCGGGCGTCTGCTCCGCCTCGTGCTCGAGACCGATGTCGCGGTGCTCCAGCTCTTCCTGGCGGAATTCCTCCATGGTTCGGCGCAGGTCGTCCTCGCCTTCGCCTTCCAGGTCGCGGATTTGCCCGGCGTAGTGTTCGTCGATGGTCTCCTCGACGGCGACGGTGCAGGCCATAGCCGCGCGTTCGCCCATCATCGCGGTGGCCGCGCCAAGCGCAAAGCCGGCGACGTGCCAGAGCGGCTGAAAGACCGTCGGGCGCACGCGCTTTTCCACCATCAGCGACTCGAAGGTCTGCAGGTGCCTCAGCTCCTGCTCGTACATGTGCCGGAGCGTCGGGGCCACCGGCGTGCGGCCCAGCACCGCGAGTTGGCCCTCGTAGATGCGCCGCGCGCCATATTCGCCGGCATGGTCGACGCGCACCATCTGCGCGACCGTTCCCTGACGGTCGGGGTCGCCGGGCAGCCGGCGGCGTCGCCGGTTCTGCGGTTCGCCCGCGCCTGCGGCGTTCTTGGCGTCGGTCTTGGTCAACGCGGCTGCCTCCACAGGGCGCTGGCGGCGAACAGCGCCGCGCCCGCCAGAATTAGGGACACGATGAAATTGTAGCCCGCCATGGAGATGCCGAACAGGGACCACGGCACTTCGTCGCAGGGCGTGACGCTGTCGCGCGCCTCCAGCACGGCGCGCAGCTCGTCCACGGTCATTCCCTGCTCGATGCTGGGCAGGTGGCAGCCGGCCGTGCCCTTCCACCAGTGCTGCTCGACGCCGACATGGAACCCGGCGATAGCGCCGCCGGCAAGCAGCGCCAGCGCGCCCAGAAGGCAGAACAGCGCCGCGTTGAAACGGCTGGCGCCCATGGCCGCGCCGAGCAGCCCGATGGCCAGGGCCGCGGCATAGGCGTAGCGCTGGTAGAAGCACAGGACGCAGGGCTCCAGGCCGAAGCCGTGCTCGGACACCAGCGCCACGGCCAGGGCGCCGGCGGAGACCACGGCGATCAGGAAAGGCGCGAGGCGCGGCCGGTGCCGGAGGAAGTCTTTCATTTCACGCGTGTTCATGTCGTGCCCACTCGACTTGCGTTGCCCCCATGTCTATTGGCCGTTGCAGCCGGCCCAGGCTTAGCCGCCCGTCACAGGAATTTCAATGCGATGAAACCGCCCAGCAGCAGCACGAAGCCAAGCGTCGCCAGCAGCGGCAGGTTGCCCTCCACGAAGCGCTTGATCGGCGGACCGAAATACCAGAGCAGCAGGCACTCCAGCCCGAAGCGCAGGCCCCGCGAGGCGACGGAGGCGACGGTAAAGACCCCCAGGTCGGTCTGCATCACACCGCTGGCGATGGTGATCACCTTGTAGGGGATCGGCGTCAGCCCGCCGGCGGCCACGATCCAGGCGCCCCATTCGTTATAGGCCGCGCGCCAGTCGGCGAAGCGGTCCATGTAGCCATAGAAGCTCAATACCGCCTCGCCGATGGTCTCGAAGAGGAAGAAACCGATGGCGTAGCCGAGCCAGCCGCCGGCGACCGAGGCGGCGGTGGCGACCACGAAGACGCGCCAGGCCTTTTCCCGCGCGGCCAGCACGATGGGAATAATCAGCGCATCCGGCGGGATCGGGAAGACGGAGCTTTCCAGGAATGAGACCAGCGCAAGGCCCAGCAGCGCATTGCGGTGCCTGGCGATCGACATCGTCCAGTCGTAGAGGCGTTGCAGCATGCGCGCGGAGCCCGTCAGCCCTTGCGATCGGTCGCGGGGGCGGTGGAGAAAACCGGCCCCGGCTTTACCAGCGCGCCGCGCCCGCCGCAACCGCCATGCTGCGGCTATGCGCCCCTATGCCTCGGCCATGCGCCGGCCACGGACTGGAGAGCCCGATCCTTCCGGCCCCACGGCGGTTCGTTGGGGAAGACAACGCCGGTGGCTTTGCTATAGTGCCTCGCGGCTGCACCCCGCGACCGGGTTTGCGCGTGGCGGGACCGCTGGCCGGGTGCGCGAGGAGGGGAGGGACCGGATGTCCGAACGCACTGCCGTGCTGTTCGCCAACGAGGCGCTCTATGCTGCCTTCGCCAGCCGCGACGTGGACGCCATGGACGCGCTCTGGGCGCGGCATTGTCCGGTCAGCGTCATCCACCCCGGCTGGAAGCTGGTGAGTGGGCGCGAGGCGGTGATGCGCTCCTGGCAGTCGATCCTGGCCAACACCGGCATGCCCGAGATCACCTGCCACCGGGCCGAAGCGAACGTGATCGGCGATATGGCCGTGGTGACCTGCTACGAGGAGATCGGCGGGGCGGTGCTCTCGGCCTCCAACATCTTCGTGCGGGAGAACGGGCATTGGCGCCTGGTGCATCACCAGGCCGGGCCCTGCAACGAGCCGCCGGCGCTCGACGAAGAAGACGACGAGGCACCCTCGCGCATGCAGTGAGCGGTGCGTCCGCGCCCGCTCAGCCGGGGTCTGGTTTTCGCGCCATCTCGATGCTAGATGTAGGCCGCTCGCCATCGCGCGAGTTGGCCACGCGTGCCCCTGTGGCGGAACCGGTAGACGCGCGCGACTCAAAATCGCGTTCCGAAAGGAGTGGGGGTTCGAGTCCCTCCAGGGGCACCATTTCCCGAGCCGATCCCCGGATCGATTCCGAGACGCCCGCGCCGGCCGCGTCCGGTGTCGTGTCCGCCTGGCAGACGGGCTGGCGGCGCGCTGCGGCGCTCGCGGGAGGGCGCGGCGACGCCTTTGGCCTATTCGTCCCGCCCGAGATGTCGCATTTCCGATAGTCTCATGATTGCAAGACGGTGAAAGTTGTATCACCCTCGTACGGTCTAAAAATCTAGCCGGAGGGCCAGAAGAGCAGGGGATTGCTTGACAAATGGGCCCGTAACGAACGAACCGGGCCGTGCAATGGCCGCAGCGGCAGCGGCCAGCTCCCACCAAAAAACCTGCCGCGCCGGTTGCCCGCGGGGCGCCGGAACGGCTCGCCAAAGAAGCCCGAAGAACGACAGCCAAGAGGGGTTTGCATGTACAAAAAGATCATGGTGCCGGTCGATCTGGCGCACATCGAGAAGCTGGAAAAGGCGCTCGAGACCGCGGCGGATCTCTCCAAGCACTACGACATTCCCGTGTGCTATGTGGGCGTCACATCGAGTGCGCCCGGGCAGGTGGCTCACACGCCAAAGGAATTTGCGTCCAAGCTGAAGGACTTCGCCGCCGAGCAGGAAAAGAAGTACGGCCTGACTTCGGTCGACAGCAAGTCCTACACCAGCCACGACCCTTCGATAGACCTCGACGAGACGCTGATCGACGCCACGGGAGACACTGGCTCCGACCTTGTCGTCATGGCCTCGCACGTGCCGGGTCTGCCGGAGCATATCTTCGCCTCCAACGCCGGCGAAGTGGCGATGCACGCCAAGGTTTCCGTCTTCGTGATCCGCTAGAAGATCGCGCAACAGAAAACGCGGAGACCGTTCTTCCGAGGCCGGCCCTTCGCATAAGGAACAGAGTCTAAGGAGGCAACATGACCGATCAACCGGAGCTGACGCCTGACGGCTCGGCGGAAGTGATCGAGACCGACTACCAAGTCGGTCAAGACAACATCCAAGCGAAAATCGGGCCCTTCGGCCTGGACATCCACAACCCGGTCTTCATGATTTCGGGCCTCGTCATCGTGGGCTTCGTGTTCTTCACGCTGGCGCTGCCCGACGTGGCCGGAAGCATCTTCGGCTGGCTGAGGCCGGCGGTGACCAGCACCTTCGACTGGTTCTTCCTGGGTGCCGCCGACATCTTCGTCGTCGTGGCCCTGGGGATCATGATCTCGCCGCTGGGCAAGGTCAGGCTGGGCGGCACGGACGCCAAGCCGGAGTACTCCTATCTCGGCTGGTTCTCGATGCTGTTCGCCGCCGGCATGGGCATCGGGCTCATGTTCTTCGGCGTTTCCGAGCCGATCTCGCACTTCTCGAGCTCGGTGGCCGAGGGCGCCGGATCCCCCGACAGCTGGGCGCCGCTCGCAGGCGCGGCCGGTAACGAGACGGAAGCGCGCAGGCTGGGCATGGCGGCGACGATCTTCCACTGGGGCCTGCATCCTTGGGCGATCTACGCGATTGTGGCTCTGTCACTGGCGCTCTTCGCCTTCAACAAGGGCCTGCCGCTCAGCGTGCGCTCGATCTTCTATCCGATCTTCGGCGATCGCGTCTGGGGCTGGACCGGCCACGTCATCGACACGCTGGCGGTCTTCGCCACGCTTTTCGGACTTGCGACCTCCCTGGGCTTCGGGGCCGAGCAGGCCAACGCCGGCCTGGAATTCCTATTCGGCCTTCCGGTCACCGACACGTCCAAGGTGCTGCTGATCACCGGCATCACCGCTGTCGCCCTCATCTCGGTGGTCGCGGGCCTGGATGCCGGCGTCAAGCGTCTGTCCGAGATCAATATGGTCCTGGCGGCGCTGTTGCTGCTGTTCGTGATCATTGCGGGCCCGACCATCGTGATCCTCACCGGCTTCATCGCGAACCTGGGCGCCTATGTCGAGTATCTGCCGGCGCTGTCCAATCCGATCGGCCGCGACGATGCGAACTTCAGCCAGGGATGGACCTCGTTCTACTGGGCGTGGTGGATCTCCTGGTCACCGTTCGTGGGCATGTTCATCGCCCGCGTCAGCCGTGGCCGCACGGTGCGCGAGTTCATCTTCTGCGTGCTGCTGATCCCGTCCGTGGTCTCGGTGCTGTGGATGACGTCCTTTGGCGGCACCGCGATCTCGCTGGTTCAGGATGGCTTGGCGGCCATCACCGACGCGCCGCTCGAGCTGAAACTCTTCACCATGCTGAACGAGCTGCCGCTGGCGGGCATCACCTCCTTCATTGGCATCGTGCTGGTGATCGTCTTCTTCGTGACCTCCTCGGACTCCGGGTCGCTGGTCATCGATACGATCACCGCCGGCGGCAAGGTGGACGCTCCCACGCCGCAGCGCGTCTTCTGGTGCATCTTCGAGGGTCTGGTGGCTATCGCGTTGCTGCTGGGCGGAGGACTAGGCGCATTGCAGGCGGCAGCAGTCTCTACGGGACTGCCGTTCACCGTCGTGCTGCTGCTCGGCTGCTGGGCGCTCGTGAAGGCCCTAATGGCTGAACCGCGGGCCAAATAGCGGCTGATACGCCCGCAATCGGGTCGTAGCTGAAAAGAGGCCGCCGCCGCGCCCGCCGGCGTGGCGGCGGTCTTCCTTTCACGATCGTCCGTCAAGCGGCGACGCAGACAGGCCGTCCGTCGATATCGTGGTAGCGCGGAGGTGGCGATGGACATCTATCACATCTGGTGCGATACGCGGCCCGGGGTTCAGGACACGGACTTCGCCGCTGCGCTGGAGCGCTGGATGGCGCACCTGGCCAACGAAGGCCTGATCGAAGGCTGGCGTCTGAGCCGCCGCAAGCTCGGCCTGGGTCCGCGCGAGCTCGGGGAATTCCACGTAACGGTGGAAACTCGCGACATGAGCCAACTGGAAGCGGCGTTCCAGGCCGCCGCCAGCCGGGCCGAGCCGCACGAGTCCGTGCATCAAGGCGTCAACAGCCTGGCGCGCAACCTCACCTTCGCGCTCTACCGGGATTTCCCCGACGAGGTGCGCAAGCGCGGTCAAGAACGTTTCTAGGCGGCCCTGCCGGCGCCCGGCCGGGCGGCGGCCTGAGCGGCCGTGTCTTCAGCATATTTATTGCAAGCATTGTGCTTGCCCGGACGCGACCACTCGGCCTACAACATATGCATGGGGCACGATAGTCACGATTCCGGAATTTTACCGAACCCGCTGCGGGTCGTCGGAGCCTGCGCCGTGGCGCTGGCCGTCACGCTGGCCATCGTCTGGGGCGCCGTGAAACTGGTTCATGAAGGCCCCGCGGTTGACCTGGTCTCGGGGCGTTGGGCCCTCGTCCCGGGTGAGAACTGCACGGATAAAGGCGTGCTCATGCAGGTGTCCGGCGGCGACGTGATCCTTGCCGCGCGCGATGCCCGCCTGCGCGGCGATATCGTCTGGGTCGCGCAGGTGCGCGACGAGTTGCGCATCGACATACGCCCGCGCGGCCTGGATCGCACCGTCTATGCGCTGGGGTTCCGCCGGATCACGCCGAACCGGCTACGGCTGGTGAGTGCTGGCTTCCTCGTGCCGCCCCAGGAGGGCGACGCCGAGGCGATCCGTTCCGGAGAACGCTTCACCCAATACGGCGTGGCCAGCGTCGGGCTCACCGTCCAGCGGTGTCGCGAATCGCGGACCTGAGCGAGGCTAGTCGGCTGCGGCCGGCGAGAGGTCGCGGCGATAGCTGAGCGGTGCGCCCTCCGCGCCGTCCATCTCCCAGCACAGAATTCGGGCCTCCGCCAGCCCGGTTTCCGGCTTCACTTCCTCGACCCGCAATTCGTAGCCGAGAAATGCCCAAGCCAGGCGGGTGCGCAGAAAAACGACATCTCCCGCCTTTGCCTGCACGATCACCGCATCGTCGTCCTCGTGCTCCAAATGGACATTGTAGAAGCCCGGCACGGCGTCGCGATAGAAGGCCGTGCCCATGGCGATGGCCCCGGCGGATTTGCCGTTCACGACGATGCGCGGCTTCACGGCGACGAGGAAGGCCTCTTCCGGCCTGTAGAACACCACGCGGGCCATGCCCTCTTGCGGGGCCGAGAGAGCGATGTCCGCGCTCAGCGGGTCGGCCGGCGCGACCTTGGATGGATCGCCCGGCACGCGCGCGCCGCCGGCACAGCCGGCCAGCACGACCGCCATTGCTGAGAGAATGGCAAAACGAGCGCCAAACCAGCGGCGTCGCCGTGCGCCTGCACTCTTCCGGAACCCCCTTGCCAACCCGCGGACCTCCAAGCGAATCGCAGCTTTTGTTAACTATACTCGGGAACTTTGCCATGCCCGAGGCAACTTTTGGGTTAATGCGCCGCGTGCGTGTCGATTTCCTGGGAGCCGCAGTTTTCTAGGGCTCTCCGGCCGCTACTCCGAAATATCTCGTTGCTGCAATGCAAAATCGCACTTGCGAAGTGAAAAAATGTCACGATACAGTCGCGCCAGAAACGAATGCGCCGCAGTGCAGCAAAACCGAGAGCCGGGTTGCAGGCGGTTCTGTCACATCCGGGGGCGAAAGGAAGAGCAGAATGGAAGAACTGCACGGTTACTATCTGGAAGACCTGCAGGTCGGCATGACCGAAAGCTACGCCAAGACGGTGACCGACGCCGACATCGTGATGTTCGCGGGCATCTCCGGTGATACCAACCCGGTGCACCTGAACCAGGATTTTGCCGAAGGGACCATGTTCAAGGGGCGCATCGCCCACGGGATGCTCTCGGCGAGCTTCATTTCGACCGTGCTCGGCACGCGCCTGCCGGGGCCCGGCTGCATCTACATCAATCAGACCCTGAACTTCAAAGCGCCGGTCAAGGTGGGCGACACCGTGGTCGCGCGCGCCACCGTCACCGAGATCGTTCCCGAGAAGAAGCGCATCAAAGTGGCGACCATCTGCACCGTCGGCGATACCGTCGTCATTGATGGGGAGGCCACGCTGATGGTCAGCCGGCGGCAGGCGGCCAACGCGACCGACCCTAGCTTGACCGCGGCGGCCGAGTAACAGCGAGGACGTCGCGGGCCGGACCGGGCGCCGGCGCTCCAGCCCGCCTCTGCAGGCGCGGGGCAGCGCCAGACCCTCTACCCATCATCCGTCTGGCGCGATATTTTCACCGGCCGGAGCCGTCCTGACCCAAGGGCGACTCCGGCCGACGCCTTTTCGGGGCCTCGGCCCTCCACTGGCATGGCTTCGAGGCTGATCGGCGACATGGCAATTTTTCGACATACCGACGACCTGCCGGAAGATGCGCGCCATGCCGTGGTGGCGGTCGGCAATTTCGACGGCGTGCACCGAGGCCACCAGAGTGTGATCGCCGAGGCCGCGGCCGAAGCAAGGCGCTTGCATGCGCCTCTCGGCGTGCTCACGTTCGAGCCGCATCCCCGACAGGTATTCCAACCCGACCTGCCGCCGTTTCGCCTTACGCCGCTGCGGATCAAGGCGCGCGTTCTGGAATCGCTCGGCGTCGACCATCTCTACGTGCTGCATTTCGACTGGGATCTGGCCGCCAAGACCGCCGAGGCCTTTGTGCGCGACATTCTCGTGCGCGATCTTTCCGCCCGCCATGTCGTCACCGGCTGGAATTTCCGCTTCGGCAACAAGCGCCGCGGCGACGCTCAGCTTTTGCGCGAACTTGCGCAGGAAGGCGGCTACGGGGTGACGACGGTCGAACCCGTGGCCGGAGAAGGCGGCGAGGTGTTCTCCTCCAGCCGCGTCCGCGAGGCGCTCGTCGAGGGCCAGCCAGAGGAGGCGGCGCGGCTGCTGGGCCGAGCCTGGGAAATCGAAGGCCGGGTGGAGCACGGCGACAAGCGCGGACGCACGATCGGCTTCCCGACCGCCAACGTCGCGCTTGGCGAATATCTGGTCCCCGCGCTGGGCGTCTATGCGGTGCGCGCCGGCATCGACGAGGGGCAGCAGACCGACTGGGCGAACGGGGTGGCCAACCTTGGCCGCCGGCCCACGGTGGACGGCACGCGCGTGCAGCTCGAAGTGCACATCTTCGACCGGAAGCCGGAGCTCTACGGCGCCCACCTCAGGGTGCAGCTTCTGCACTATCTGCGCGGCGAAAAGAAATTTGACGGCTTGGATGCTTTGAGGGCACAAATCGCCCGCGACTGCGAAGAGGCGCGGTCGCGGCTGGAAGGCCGGGCCTGCACGCCCGGCGAAGCGCCGCAGTGAGCGCGGCCGGATAGACGGCTTTGCCGCCTGCCGGCATCCGTCCGGGAAACCTTCGATGAGCGTCGACTACAAAGAAACAGTCTTTCTGCCGCGCACCGAGTTCCCCATGCGCGCCGGCCTGCCCAAGCGCGAGCCGGAAATCCTTGCCCGCTGGGACAAGATCGGCCTGTTCGACAAGCTGCGCGAACAGTCGAAGGACCGCGAGAAATTCATCCTTCACGACGGTCCGCCCTATGCCAACGGGCACCTGCACATGGGTCACGCGCTCAACAAGATCCTGAAGGACATCATCAACCGCTCGCAGCAGATGTCAGGCAAGAACGCGCACTACGTGCCCGGTTGGGACTGTCACGGCCTGCCCATCGAGTGGAAGGTGGAGGAAGGTTACCGCGCGCGCGGCCAGGACAAGGATGCCGTCGACAAGGTGGAATTCCGGCGCGAATGCCGGGAATTCGCCGACAAATGGATCGACGTGCAGATCGACGAGTTCAAGCGCCTGGGCGTGCTGGGCGACTGGGAACATCCCTACACCACCATGAGCTTCGCCGCCGAGGCGCAGATCGTGCGCGAACTGGGCAAGTTCCTGATGAACGGGGCGCTCTATCTCGGCTGGCGGCCGGTCCTGTGGTCGGTGGTGGAGAAGACCGCGCTGGCCGACGCCGAAGTCGAATATCACGAGCACAAGTCGCCGACGATCTGGGTGCGCTTTCCCGTCGTCGAGGCCGCGCATCCCAGCCTCGAAGGCGCGTCGGTCGTCATCTGGACGACC
>JAWVYK010000035.1:0-15597 GCA_033722755.1 Rhodovibrionaceae bacterium
GCGCGCGCACATAGCCCGCACGGTGGAGACCATCGAACGACTGACCGGCCAGCGACCCCTGGGCTGGTACGCCGGGCGGCCAAGCGCCCACACCCGCCGTCTCGTCGTCGAGGAGGGCGGGTTTCTCTTCGATTGCGACGACTATAACGACGATCTGCCGTACTGGGTGACGGTCGCGGGAAGGCCGCATCTCGTCCTGCCGCACAGCCTGGACACAAACGACAGCCGCTTCGCACGCTATCAGGGCTTCGAGACGGCCGAGGATTTCTTCACCTACATGCGCGACGCCTTCGACTGGCTTTACGCGGAAGGCGCGGACCTGCCCCGCACAATGACGGTGTCACTGCATTGCCGGCTGATCGGCCGCCCCGGCCGCATGGCGGGGCTGACCCGCTTCATCGATCACGTGCAGGCGCACCAGGGCGTATGGGTCTGCCGACGCACGGATATCGCACGGCACTGGCTGGCGACGCATCCGCCGGCCTAGGCCCGATACGGGGGGAGCGACACAGATGGCAAAGCGCAAGCACGACGCGGATGCCTGGGGGGCGCGCACAAGGGCGGTGCACGCCGGCGAGCGCCCAGACCCGGAGACCGGGGCCTCGGCGCCCAACATCGTGATGTCGACCACCTTCGGCGTCGACACCCCGCTGGGCTTTTCCGGCAAGACCATGGACGAGGAGACCCCCTTCATCTACACGCGCTGGGGCAATCCCACGGTCCGGCAGCTGGAGGAAAAGCTGGCGGCGATGGAAGGCGCGGAGGATTGCCTGGCCTTCGCCTCGGGCATGGCGGCGTCGCTGGGACTCATCCTCGGCCGGCTCGGCGCCGGCGACCATCTGGTGCTGAGCGACACCAACTACGCCGGTACCGCAGAGCTCGTGCGCGACTCCTTCGTCCGCTTCGGCGTCGCGTCCACCCCTGTCGACACCTCGGATCCGCAGGCCGTCGCCGCGGCGATGCGTCCCGAGACGAAGCTGGTCTGGATCGAGACGCCGGCCAATCCCATCTTGCGGCTGGCCGACATCGGCGCCATCGCGGACATCGCCCACGGCGCGGGCGCGGAACTTGCCGTCGATTCCACCTTCGCCACGCCCGTTGCCACCCGGCCGCTGGAGCTGGGCGCCGATTGGGTGGTGCATTCCCTGACCAAATATATCGGCGGGCACGGCGACGCGCTGGGCGGCGCGGTGCTGGGCCGCAAGGATGGGATCGCCGCCCTGCGGCAGGAGGCCGGCATCCACTTCGGCGCGACGATCAGCCCCTTCAACGCCTGGCTCATCATGCGCGGCGCGGCGACGCTGCCGCTGCGCATGCGCGCGCACGCCGAGACCGCCATGGAGGTGGCCGAATTCCTGGAGGCGCACCCCAAGGTCGGCCGAGTGATCTATCCCGGCCTGCCCTCGCATCCGCAGCACGCGCTTGCCCGGCGGCAAATGGCCAACTTCTCGGGCATGATCGCCTTCCAGGTCAAAGGTCCGCAGGCCGGCGACGGCCCGAGGCTGGCCCGGCGCATGGCCGAGAACCTGCAAGTGGTGCACTACGCGGTCTCGCTCGGCCATCACCGCAGCCTGGTCTACTGGATCGACACCGAGGAGGTGAACGAATCCGCCTTCCGGCTGACCGGCGAGCAACTGGAGAGCTACCGCGCATTCGCCGGCGACGGCGTCTTCCGCCTGTCCGTCGGCCTGGAAGACGCGGCGGACATCTGCCGCGATCTGGCCGGCTGTCTCGGCTAGACGGCCTGAAAAACCCCGGCGCGGCGGTGGTCGCCGGCGCCGAAGAAGGTGCCGGCCGGCGTGACGCCGGCGACATGGCAGCCGCCGAAGAACAGGTTCGGCTCCGGCCAGGCGCGGTGTTGGGGAAACGCCTGGCGGAGGGCGCCCTCCTCCACCACCTCGGTAAAGGCCTCGAAGTCGAGTTGGCCGGCCTCCACGTGCAGCCGCGGGGCGTTGACCGCTTCTTCCACCTCCGCGCCGCGGGCCAGCAGTTGCAGAAGCACCTGAAAGATGGTCGAGCGGATCCGGTTCGAGCCGCCGGATCCGAGCACGAAGATACGTCCGTCCGGCGCTTCGGCCACGCTCGGGCACATCATCGAGGACAGCCGCACACCCTCCGTCCAGGCCAGCGCACCGCCGGGGTTGAGGTCCTCCTCGCCCAGCATGTTGTTCAGCATGAAGCCGAATTCGCCAACGATCTCGCCGTTGCCCTCGCCGTTGGAGAGCGTCATGCCGCAGGCCCGACCCTCGGCGTCGACCACGGAGATGTGCGTCGTGCCGCGGTAGGCCGGCCGACCGAAGCGGGCGAGAAGCCGGGACAGATCGCTCCCGGCCTCGCGCCGGGCGCGGTCCACGGCATCGAGCGCGCGCGCCGCGGCCACCCGGTCCACGTCGTCCAGCGCGGCAAACGCGCAGGCGACCAGGGTGCCGGCGGCCGAAGGCGGCGGGTTCAGGTGCACGCGCGCGCCTTCGAATGCCAGCGACAGGGGCGCGCGCTCCTCCACCCGGTAGGCATCGAGGTTTCCGTGAGTGAGATGGCCGCCCTTGGCGAACTCCGCCTCGAAGGCCGCACGGATGCCCCCGGCCCGGTAGCTCTCGAGGCCGTTGGCCGCAAGCTCGTCCAGGAAGCCCGCCAGGCCCGGGTTCGTCACCCTATGGCCGACCGCGGGAAAGTCGCCCTCCGGCGCGAAGACGCGCCGGGAATCCTCGCTCGCCAACAGAATGGGCGCAATCACCGTCGCCAGAAAGCGCTGGAATCGCGTGAGCACAAGGCCTTCGCGCGCCGCCTTCGCCGCCGGGGCGATCAACTCCGCCATCGGCGCCGAGCCGGCCTGCGCATGGACCGCATACAAGCCCTCGACGAAGCCTGGCGTGGCGCTGGTGCCGCGACCGATATGGAAGGCCTGCGTGGCGGTCCCAAAGTCGGCCAGGACCTCGCGGTAATCGATGTCGCGGTCGGTCTTCTCCAGCGGCGTTTCGGCGAAGAAGTCATGCAGTGCGACGGCGCCGTCTGCCGCGCGCAGCATGGCGAAGCCGCCACCGCCGGGCGAGGCCAGGACCGGCTCGGCGACGCAGGCCATCCAGGCCGCCGCCAACCCGGCGTCCACGGCGTTGCCGCCTTCGCGCAGAACCGCGGCAGCGCACTCCGCTGTGGCTGGATGGCCGGCCGCAACAGCGCCCCTGGATGGCGAAGCCGTCATGGGAGAGAGGTCAAATTGGAGGCTAGCTTTCCGATCCGGAGCCGTTGCCCTTCATGGATTCGCGTATGCCCATAAAGAAATCTACCGCGATCATGACACTGACGATGATGATCACGATGGTCAGGTCGATGGCCGGCACCTTGACGACAACGTACCCGATGAAGGCGACAAACGCGACCAGCGACGCGGCGGCGTAGATCACCTCGTCCATCTGCTTCAGCCGCGAGATCAGGAACACCACGATGACGCACCCCGCCAGGAAGAGCTCCAGGTTCGCGATAATTGCAGCCAGTATCGTCTGCATTGCCGATCCTCGCCTTTCGTTTCGCTCAGCGCCCGCCGGCGCTCTTGCTCATGCCGCCTCGCTCTCGGCGGCAAGGGCGCGCAAATGACCCACAAGCCAGCGCGCCGTGCGCAGCAGCCGCGCGTCGTCGCCGCGCCGGCCGACCAGTTGCACCCCGAGGGGCATGCCGTTCGGACCCTCCAACAGCGGCAGGCTGATCGCCGGCGTGCCGCAGAAGGTCCAAAGCGTGCAGCAGGTTGGGTCGCCGGTGGCTTCCAGTCCCTGCGGCGCCTCGCCCAGAGTGGCGGGAGTCAAGATCGCATCGACCTCATCGAAGAGCTCATCGAGGGCGTCGTTGTAGATCACCCGCCATTCGCGCGCGCGGTTGTAGTCGACGGCCGCGATCTTCTGGCCCTCCTCGATCATGCCGCGCAGGGTGTCGGACAGCAGGCTGGCGTCGCGCTCGTAAAAGGCGGCGAAGCTCTTCGCCAGGTCGGCCAGCATGATGGTGCGGTGCAGGTCAACGCCCTTGTCGAAGCGCTCGGACAGGCCGACCGGCTGGCAAAGCTCGCCCAGCGCCTCGGCCAGCTCGCTGAAAGCCTCGCGCGTCGTCTCCTCGCATTTTGGCCAGCCCGGCCCCTCGACGAAGGCGAAGCGGGGGCTGAGCGGCGGCTCCTCGCAGCAGATCTCGTATAGCGCTGGCGGCGGCGCGGCAACCATGTCGGGGTCCAGCGGGTCATAGGTCATGAGCGAGCCCGCCAGCAGCGCGGCGTCTTCCACCGACCCGGCGAAGACGCCGAGGGTGTCGAGGAAGGGCGACTGCGAGAGGACACCGGTGCGCGACATCAGACCATGCGTCGGCTTGTAGCCGACGACGCCGCAGAAGGAGGCGGGGCGGATCACCGAGCCATTGGTTTGCGAGCCCAGCGCGGCGGGCACCATGCCGGCGGCGACCGCCGCGGCCGAGCCGCTGGAGGAGCCGCCGGGCGTGCGGCCCGGATCGTGCGGATTGCGGGTCTTGCCTGGGGAGTAGACGGCCAGCTCGGTGGTTACCGTCTTGCCCATGACGTAGGCCCCGGCCTGCTGTAGCTGCGCAACCACCGAGGCATCGCGTCCCGGCTGCCGGCCGCGGCAAAACGGCGTGCCGTTTTCCGTGGGCAGGGCGCGGGTATCGATGATGTCCTTGACCCCCACGGGAAGCCCGTGCAACGGGCCCAGGCTGGCGCCGATGCGGTGCGCCTCGTCCGCCGTTCGGGCCTGGGCGCGGGCATGGTCACGGTCCAACGCGGTCCAGGCCTGCACCTCGCCCTCGCGCTGGTCGACCACCGCAAGGCAGGCATCGAGCAGCGCCTCGGACTGCAGACGGCCGGCGCGCATCTCCGCCACCGCTTTGGCGGCACTCAGTCCCTCATCGTCACGGCGCTCGTCACTCATACGCCAAGCTCTCCACGGCTGCATGCTCGGACGCAGGTTCGATCATGCGGGCCCACCCGGCCCCTGGCGCTGGTAAACGGTCTCAGGCAGCCAGAGTGCGATCTCCGGGAAGACATACATGGTGACCATGGCGATCAGCACCATCGCCAGGAAGGGCATGACGCCCTTGAAGATCTCCATCAGCTGCACGTGCGGCGGCGCGACGCCCTTCAAGTAGTAGGCCGCCATCGCCATGGGCGGCGTCAGGAACGAGGTCTGCAGGTTGAGCGCCACCAGGATGCCGAAGAACAGCGGATCGATCTCGAAGAACTTCACCAGCGGCAGGAAGATCGGCACGAAGATGATGATGATCTCGCTCCATTCCAGCGGCCAGCCGAGCAGGAAGATGATGATCTGCGCGATGATCAGGAACATGATCGGAGAGAGATTGAGGCCGATCACGAAGTCCTGGATCAACTGGTCGCCGCCGAGAACGGAGAACACCGAGGAGAACAGCCAGGAGCCCACGAACATCCAGCACACCATGGCCGAGGTGCGCACGGTCAGGTAGACGGATTCGCGCAGCCGGTTCCATGTCAGCGCACGGTAGCACACCGCCAGGATCAGGCCGCCCAAGGCGCCGGCGGAGGCCGCTTCGGAGGGCGAGGCCCAGCCGAAAAGGATGGCGCCCAGAACGGCCATGATCAGCACCGCCAACGGCACGAAGGAGGTGACGACCAGGAACAAGATCTGCCCCGTCGAGACGTCCTCGATCTCCTCCTTGGGAATGCGCGGCGCCAGCTTCGGGTTCAGCCAGGCCCGGCCGATCACGTAGAGCATGTAGAGACCGGCGAGCAGGAAGCCCGGAAAGAGCGCCCCGGCATAAAGCTGCACGATGGACACGCCGGAGGCCGCGGCGTAGACGATCAGCATGATGCTTGGTGGGATCAGGATGCCCAGGCAGCCGCCCGCACAGATCACGCCGGCGGCGAAGCTGGTGTCGTAGCGCGCCTTCAGCATGGCCGGGAAGGCCAGCAGGCCCATCAGTGTGACCACCGCGCCGATAATGCCCGTCGCCGTCGCGAAGAGCGCGCAGGTCGCCAGCGCCGCCACTGCCATGGAGCCCGGCAGAACGCGCGCGGCGATCTGGATCGAGTAGAACAGCCGCGCGACGATGTTCGCGCGTTCGACGATATAGCCCATGAATAAGAAGAGGGGTATCGCCGTCAGCACGTCGGAGGACATCACCTCGAAGGTCTTGGAGGTGATGAGGAACGACAATCGGCCCCAGACCCCGGGGTCGAAGATCGAGGTCATGTAGCTGGGGTCGTAGAAGGCGTACATCCCGAAGATGACGCCCATGCCCATCAGCGTGAAGCAGATCGGGAAGCCCAGCATGATCACGAAGATGAACATGCCGAGCATGAGCACGGCGACTTGTGGATCGGTCATCGCGGGGCACTCCCGCCGCGGTCGTCACCGTTGTCGGAGCCACGCTGCGCCTTGGAGCTGTCGTCGTCGTCGTTCCAGCCCTGGCGTTCCTCCCACTCCTCCACGTCCTGCATCTCGTTCGAGAGCCCCTCGGTGTCCTGCTGCTCGTGCAGCAGCATGGTCTCAAGCTCCTCGACGTCGTGCAGGCGCTCGGGCCAGCGGCCCGTGCGCATGGTCTCGATGCAGCGGATGACCTCCGCGATGCCCTGCAGGAACAGCAGGGTCGCGGCCACTGGGATCAGCGTCTTGAACTGCGAGATCGGCACGCCGGCGGGGCTCTGGATGCTCACCTCGCCGGTGCCCATGTTGAAGCCCCAGGACTGATGGGCGTAATTGAAGCCGACGATGATGAGCGCGATGATGCCCGGGAAGAACAGCACGAAATAGAGGACGCACTCGACAAGCGCCTGCACGCGCGGCGGCCAGAGCCGATAGAGCACGTCGCCGCGTACGTGGCCGTTGCGCGAGAGCGTATAGGCGCCGGCCATCATGAACAGCGCGCCGTACATGATGTAGCTGATATCGAAGGCCCAGGCCGTGGGCGCATTGAACAGCTTGCGAACGATGATCTCGTAGCTGACGCCGAAGGTCATCACCAGAACGCACCAGGCGAAGGCCTTGCCCACCCAGGCGTTCAGCTTGTCGATGCTCATCAAGAACGAATGCATGGGACGATCCAACCCCCCGAATCGCGAGCCAGTTTCGCGGGCCGTTCTCACGGGCCGTTCTCATGGGCCGGGCCCCAACCGGCCGACCGGCCCTTCACGCCGCACCAGCACGGCGCCTCAGCGGTTTAGCACAATTTTCCCCGCGGGAAGCAACTTTGCTTCGATCCAACTGCCGGCCCCGCCGTTCCCGCACGGCCCCGCAGAGACCGCATCGGTTCCAGCCGACGACGGGGCGGCGCATCGCGCCGCCCCGCCCCTTGCGGTTCATCGAACCGCCAAGTCGGCATTCTCCTCGGCTCAGCCCTTGTCGAGCATGCCCGGGAAGTAGTGGTTGAAGGCCAGCCGGTAGTCGGCCTTGTTCATCAGGTCGTAGAACGCCACGCGCTCCGACCAGGCCTTCTGGGAATCGACGACCTTCTTGAAGAAGGGATCCTGGTTCAGGTTCTTCAGCACCTTGTCCCAGGACGCAAGCTGCGCCTTCATCACCGATTCCGGCGTGCGGTAGACGTTGACGCCGTGCTCGTTGATGAGCTTCTGCAGGTCCTTCGAGTAGTTGTCCATCGCCGTGGCGTAGTTGGACGTGTTCGCCGCTTCCGCCGCGTGCTCCAGGAACGCCTGGTGCTCGGCCGGCAGCGAATCGAAGCGGGCCTTGTTGAAGATGATCTCGAAGAACTCGGCGGCCTGGTGATAGCTGCCCATCATGTAGGTCTTCGAGACGTCCTGCGCGCCGAAGCGGCTGTCCGAGGTCGGGTTGTTGTACTCGAAAGCCTCGATGACGCCGCGCTCCAGCGCGGGGACGATCTCGCCGCCCGGAAGCTGGGTCACCTTAAGACCCATGCCCTGCATGATGTCGGTGGCCAGGCCCACGGTGCGGTACTTCAGGCCCTGCAGATCCTCAGCCGATTTGATCTGCTTCTCGAACCAGCCCAGCGGCTGGGTCGGCATCGGCATGCAGAAGAAGCCGACGAGGTTGAGGCCCAGAATGTCCTGCACCAGCTCGCGGTAGAGGTCCTTGCCGCCGCCCTTGTGAATCCAGGCCAGGATCTGTGAGGCATTCGCGCCGAACACCGGACCGGTGCCGAAGAGCGAGGCGGCCTTGTGCTTGCCGTACCAGTAGGCGGTCACCTGGTGGCCGGCATCGAGCACGCCGTTATGCACGGCGTCCTGCACCTGGAAGGATTTCACGACGGCGCCGGAGACCAGGTATTCGATCTTCAGGCGGCCGCCGGCCATTTTCTCGACGCGTTCGACGTATTCCTGCGCCATCTCGTTAAAGATATCCGCTGCGCCCCACGCGCCCTGCATGCGCAAGGTGGTGGTCTGCGCGCGCGAGACATTCGGCATCGCAATGGTAGCAGCCGCGCCCGCGCCGGCTACGGCAGCACCCTTCAGGAAGCGGCGGCGCGCTTTCCCGGTTGCTTCAGGCTTTGCGGAAGCATTCTTGGTCATGGTGCGTTTCCCTGTTTTCAGTTCGAGGCGCCGGTGTGGCGCTCTTCCTCCCTCGTCATCCGGATTGGCTGCCGGATGCATCAATTTTGCCGACAGATCGGCAGTGCCTCTACGGTAGAGACTCCTGGGCAAGTAGACAAGAAAACACTCAAGCGTGCCGACGGGCGATCATTGTGCACCGCCGCAATTGGTTCAGTGAATAGACCTATTCGGCCGCAAATATTTGCCGGAATTCATTGTCGAATATTTAATGCATTCGCAGACTGCGGCGCGAAATCAGGCAACGCGGTCTTTCGGGTCCTTGCCCGCGAAGATCGCATCCATGTTGTCGAGCGCCCGAAAGCCCATGGCCTCGCGGGTTTCCTCGGTCGCGCTGCCGATGTGCGGCAGCAGGAATACGTTGTCGAGCTCGCGGTAGCGCGAATCGATGTCCGGTTCGCCGTCGAACACGTCGAGACCGGCTGCGCGCACGCGCCCGTCTTTCAGCGCCGCGATCAGAGCATCGTCGTCGACGAGCGCGCCGCGCGCGGTGTTGACCACGATGGCGTCTTCCGGCAGGCACGCGATGGCCTCTTCGTTCAGCAGCTTGCGGGTCTCCGGCGTCGCCGGACAGTGCAGCGACAGCACGTCGGCCTTTGCCAGAAGGTCCTCGAGCTTCTCGTGGAAATTCGCGCCCTTTTCCTTCTCCTGCGCCAGCCGGTTGCGGTTGTGGTAGTGGATTTCCATGTCGAAGCCGCGGGCACGTTCGGCCGCGACCTGACCGACCCGGCCCATGCCGACGACGCCGAAGCGCTTGCCAGTCACCTGCTTGCCCACCATGAAGCTGGGGCTCCAGGTCTTCCATTCGCCGCTGCGCACCAGCCGGTCACCCTCGCTTGCCCGCCGTGCGGCGCCGAGCATCAGCAGCATTGCGATCTCTGCCGTCGCGTCGCTCAGCACGTCGGGCGTATTGGTGACAATGATTCCGCGCTCCTTGGCGGCGTCGAGATCCACGTGGTCCACCCCGACGGAGAAGTTGCAGATGGCCTTGACGCTGTCGGGCAACCGCTCGATCACCTCGGCCGAGAGGACCTCGGAGTGCGCCGGCAGGATGGCGTCGGCGCCGTCGCATAGCTCCACCAGTTCATCGGCGCTGTAGACGCGGTCATCCTCGTTGAAGCGTGGATCGTAATCGCGCGAAAGGCGCTCTTCGACGCTTTCCGGCAGCTTGCGGCCGACCACGACGACGGGTTTGCTGCTCATGGGCTTTGACCCCCTTTCAAGGTATTGAACGCCATTCCGGCCAATCGGGTTCAGGACTTCGCGGCGTCGACGATGCCGCGGTACGGCACCACCGGGTAAATCTCGAAACTCAGCAGGTCGTTCTGCACGAAGGGCAGTTCCTGCAGCCGCCGCTCGACCTCTTCGACGGTGTCGGCTTCCACCACCATGACGGCGCCCTTGCCGTCGGCGCGGGAATAGATTTCCCGGAAGAAATCCTCGGCCATCAGGCTCAGCGCCTTCTTCGCCTCGGGCTCGAACCAGGGCTCGAAGTCCTCCTTCGGTCGGCTCTGGTTGCGGTGGGCGATGAGGATCATCTTCATGGGCCTGGCTCCCGGCGTTATTCGCGTGTTTTTTGTCGCGCCCAAGACTTGCCGCTTGCGGCGCCCGGCGCAAGACCCCGGCTGCGCGGCCTTGCCCGCGAGCCCACGAGAGGGCACCTTGGCGCCATGCAAAACCGGCACGCAATCGACGGCCTGACCTTCGAGCCGATGACCGGCCTGACCGGCGCGGAGGTGAGCGGCGTGGACCTTTCCCGGCCGATCTCGCCCGAACGCGCCGCGGCGCTGCGCGAGGGTCTCGCACGCCATCTCGTCCTCGTATTCCGCGACCAGAAGCTGGACATGCCCGCGCAGAAACGCGTGACCGAGGTCTTCGGGCCCGTCCAGCGGGTGCCCTATGTCGAGCCCTCGAAGGAAGATCCGGATGTCATCGCCGTGCTGAAAGAAGCCGACGAGACCGGGATCAGCGTCTTCGGCGGCGACTGGCACAGCGATTTCAGCTTTCTGCCGAAGCCGCCGGCCGGCTCGGTGCTCAATGCCGTGGAGGTGCCGCCCTATGGCGGCGACACCCTCTGGGCCAACCAGATCGCCGCCTGGGAGCACCTGCCGGATGAGCTTCGCGAGCGCGTGGGCGAGCTGGGCGCGGTGCACACCGGCGCTCCCTATGGCGCCAACAACGCGCCGCCGCCCGACCTGGCGGTCAGCCGCTCCATCCGCATGGCGCGCGGCGACCCGGATGCCGACCGGGAAACCGTGCACCCCGTTGGCCGTCTGCACGGCCCCAGCGGCCGGCGCGCGCTTTTCGTCAATCCAATTTATACCCGGCGGCTGGAGGGCATGAGCGAATCGGAAAGCACGCCGCTTCTGGACCGGCTGTTCCGCCACGCCACGCGGCCCGAGTTTACCTGCCGCCTGCGCTGGCAAGCCGGAACCGTCGCGGTCTGGGACAACCGGGCCACCCTGCATTACGCCATCAACGATTACGACGGCTGGCGCAGGCTGCTCTACAGGACCACCTTCGCCGATCGCGATTGAGGGCCCTTGACCCAGCAGCCAACCGGTGAAACCACTCGGAGAAAAGAAACGGTCGCTTTGGCGCGAACGGCCGCGATCAGCGCGTGCGAGGCATCGGAGCGGAAAGCGAAGGGGAGACCATAGGACATGAAATCCACGGCGCAGGCAGTCGTCATCGGCGGCGGAGTGGTCGGCTGTTCGGTTCTCTACCACCTGACCAAGCTCGGCTGGACCGACGTCATGCTGGTGGAGCGCTCGGAGCTTACGTCGGGTTCGACCTGGCACGCCGCCGGCGGCTTCCACACCCTCAATGCCGACACCAACATGGCCGCGCTGCAAGGCTACACTATCCGGCTCTACAAGGAGCTGGAGGAGATCTCGGGCCAGTCCTGCGGACTGCACCACGTAGGCGGGCTGACCCTGGCCGGCACGCCGGAGCGCATGGACTTTCTGAAGGCCGAACGCGGCAAGCACCGCTACATGGGCCTGGAGACGGAGCTCGTCGGGCCGGAGGAAATCCGCAAGCTCTCGCCCATCGTGGACACCACCGACATCATCGGCGCGCTGTACGATCCGCTGGACGGCCACCTCGATCCCTCGGGCACGACCCATGCCTATGCCCGGGCGGCGCGCGCCAACGGCGCCGAAATGGTGCTGCGCAATCCCGTCCTCGAATTGAATCCGCGCGCCGACGGGTCGTGGGACGTGGTGACCCAGCAAGGCACGATCCACGCCGAGCACGTGGTCAACGCCGCAGGACTGTGGGCGCGCGAGGTGGGCGCCATGGCCGGCGTGTTCCTGCCGCTGCATCCGATGGAGCATCAGTACCTGGTCTCCGACGACATTCCGGAGGTCTACGAGCACAACACCGAACTGCCGCATGTCATGGACCCGGAGGGCGAAAGCTATCTCCGCCAGGAGGGCCGCGGGCTGGTGTTGGGCATCTACGAGCAGGACTGCGATCCCTGGGCGGTCGACGGCACGCCGGCCGATTTCGGCCATGAGCTGTTGACCGACAACCTGGACCGGATCGCCGAGCCGCTGGCCTTCGCCTTCAAGCGCTATCCCTGCCTGGAGCGCGCCGGCATCAAGAGCGTGATCAACGGGCCCTTCACCTTCGCGCCGGACGGCAATCCGCTGGTGGGCCCGGTGCCGGGCCTGCGCAATTACTGGGCCGCCTGCGCGGTGATGGCGGGTTTCAGCCAGGGCGGCGGCGTCGGCCTCTCGTTGGCCGAGTGGATGGTCGAGGGAGAGCCTTCGCGCAATGTCATGGCCATGGACGTGGCGCGCTTCGGCGACTACTGCACCAAGGCCTATACGCGCATCAAGGTCCGCGAGAACTACCAGCGCCGTTTCGCCGTCTCCTACCCCAACGAGGAGCTGCCGGCCGGCCGGCCGCTCAACGTCACGCCGGCCTATCCGATCTGGAAGGCGCAGAATGCGGTCTTCGGCGAGGCCTACGGGACGGAGAACGTCAACTACTTCGCGCCGGAAGGCGAGGAGCCTTTCGAAATCCCGTCGTTCCGCCGCTCCAACGCCTTCCCGACGGTGGGCGAGGAATGCCGGGCCGTGCGAGAGGCCGTGGGCATCAACGAAATCCACAACTTCGGCAAATACCGGGTCACGGGGGCCGGCGCGCGCGACTGGCTGGACTGGATCATGGCCGGGCGCATTCCAAAGCCCAGGCGCATCACACTGACACCGATGCTGAGCCCGACGGGCCGCATCGTCGGTGATTTCACAGTCTCCTGCCTGGGCGAGGAGCGCTTCCATCTGACCGCGTCCTATGCCGCGCAGGGCTACCACATGCGCTGGTTCGAGCAGCACCTGCCGGACGACGGCAGCGTGAGGATCGAGAACATCTCGCTCGACCTTGTCGGCTTCCAGATCGCCGGCCCGAAGGCCCGCGAACTGCTCTCCCGCGTGGCGCGTGGAGACGTCTCGAACGAAGCCATGCCCTTCATGTCCGTGCGCGAGATGGAGGTCGGCATCTCTGACGCGATGATCCAGCGCGTGACCTATACCGGCGATCTCGGCTACGAGATCTACGTGCCGGCCTCGCAGCAGGTGGCGCTCTATCACACGCTCGCCGAGGCAGGCGCCGACCTGGGCCTCCGGCCCTTCGGCATGCGCGCCATGATGAGCCTGCGCCTGGAGAAATCCTTCGGCTCGTGGATGAACGAGTTCCGGCCCGACTACATGCCGGCGGAGACCGGTCTCGACCGCTTCGTCGCCTACAACAAGCCCGCCGAGTTCATCGGCAAGGCGCCCGCGGCGAAGGAGAAGGCCGAGGGCCCGAGGCACAATCTCTGCACCTTCGTCGTCGAGGCCGAGGACGCCGACGTCTGGGGCGACGAGCCGATCTGGAAGGACGGCAAGGTCGTGGGCTACGTCACGTCGGGCGGTTACGCGCACTACAGCGGCGTTTCCATTGCGCTGGGCTTCCTGCCGGCGGATCTGGTCGCCGACGGGCAGGACGTGGAGATCGAGATCCTGGGCGAGATGCGCCCGGCGCGCATGGTCGCCGAGCCGGTTTTCGACCCGAAGGCCGAGCGTATGCGGGGCTAGCCCGGACCGGCTTTACGCCGCCGAGCATTTGTCGCCGGAGGCTTGCGACCGGCCTATTCGACGAAGTAGCGGAAGGTGTCGCTCTTGACCCGGGTCGTGCGGCCGTTGAGGCGCGAGATGTTCTGCCCCATCAGCATGAACTCGTAGCTGCTGCCCGGCCGCATTCGGCAGTTCACGCGGATGTCGGTGGTGACCAGTTCCTCGATCACGTTCGGGTTCTTCGGCCGCTGCAGCACGATCCCCTGCTCGCCCTCGGCCCAGGCAATCTGCTCGAAACGCGGGAAGAAGATGAGATCGCGGGCCTCGGGGCTGCTCGGAATCATGACGGGAGCGGTGAAATCGGTGGCGCCGTTGCCGTCGATGATCGCGTATTCCAGCTTCACCAGCCGGGTGTTGAGCTGACACCTGGCGGCCTTGTGGCTGCCCGGCGTGAGTTGCGCATAGGCAAAGCGGCTGGGCAGGTCGCTGATGCTCATCTGGCCAAGCGGCACCACGTAATTACGGTCCTCGGTGGCGACCACGAGCTCCAGGTTGTAGGTGCCGTCGGCCGCCGGAGCGAGGACGCCGATCTGCGTGTCGTACGGCGTGCTGCGCGTCTGCGGCCGGGCCAAGTCGATCTGCGTGCCCGCAGCCAGGGTGTTCGCGGGCAGGCCGCGCACGAAAACCCGCTCCACCTGCTCCGGGGCGACGGTGTCCAGCGTGAAGGAGACATTGAAACTCTCGCCGGGGGCGAGCACGTCGCGCGAGAGCGTCGCGTCGATCACGGTCGGCGGCGTCGGAGGCTTGCTGGCGCAGGCCGAGAGGAGGAAAAGCAGGCCGGAAAATAAGGCGAGGAGCGGTTTGTGCATAGTCGCGGGGTCCCCTGTCGATGCCGCCGATTGACGGGCGCCTTTTGGGCGCGGTTGCCTGCCCCGCTGCCGTCTCCGCCAGTGGCCGAACTTTCGGAATCCCCAGGATTCGAGCCTAGACGCCGGTTTAACGATTTTGCAACCATGAAGATGCCCCGGGGGTCGTATGACTTCGGGGGTCTGGCTTTGCGTGGTGGGACTTTGGGCCGCCACGCCCCGGGCCTAGCCCCGCCCCAGCCCCAGGCAGTCCATCAGCGGCCGGATATCGTTCATGCGGCCGAGGATGATGCGCCCCTGGTTGCGGATGTAGGCGCTGGGCGGATTGGCGCGGCGCCCGCGCGGATCGGGCAAGACGGCGGCCAGGCGCGCGGCCTCCGTCTTCGTCAGGTCGCCGGCCGGTTTGCCGAACTGCCGCTCGGCCGCAGCACCGACACCGAAGGTCCCGCGACCGGTCTCGGCGATGTTGAGGTAGAGCTCCATGATGCGCCGCTTGCCCAGCACAAGCTCCACCATTGGCGTCCACAGCGCCTCCAGAGCCTTGCGCGGCCAGCCGCCGCCGGGCCAAAGGAAGAGGTTGCGCGTCACCTGCATGGAGAGCGTGCTGGCCCCGCGCAGTCCCTTGCCCCGCCGCCAGTCGCGGACCGCCTTGTCGATCTCCACCGGGTCGAAGCCGACATGCCGGCAGAAGCGGTTGTCCTCCGAGGCCATGACGGCCAGCGGCACGTGCGCCGGCAAATCCTCCAGCGAGACCCACTCCTGCGAGAGGCCGTCACCCTCGATCGCGCGGATCGCCATCAGCGGCGTCAGCGGCGGCGGCACATAGCGGTAGAGAAAGGCGAGCGCCAGAGGCGCCAGCACGAGCAGCCCCAGCGCCCAGAGAAGGACGCGTCTTACGAGCGAGACTTTGGCGCGCGGCGCGGACATGGCCGGCGAACCTAGCCGAAGCCCGCCCGCGTGGAAAACCTATTTGCCGCATTACGGTTGTGAAGGGTTGCCCGCTTAGAAGGGCGAGAAGCGGGCGCGCGGCCACTTTCCGGGAGAGCGCAAAAAAGCATCGGCGGCGGATGCCAACCACACCCGCCGCCGACGCCGCTCCTCTTCCAAGACAGCCTCGCTACATCAC
>JAWVYK010000036.1:0-15282 GCA_033722755.1 Rhodovibrionaceae bacterium
CGGTCCTCGGGGCGCAGGACGTCGAAATAGAGCGCCGTCATCAGCGTGACCATCGACGCGCAGGACGCCTGATGGCCGCCCACCTTCAGGTCGTCGCGCTTGTCGCGCAGGTGGTTCGCGTTGTGGATCGTCCAGCTGGCAAGCCACAGAATTTTGCGCTCGAGTTGGCGCAGAATTTCCAGGCGTTCAGCGCTTGCAAGGCCGGCGGTCTCGCTACCGGCCGCCTCCGGCGCGGGGGTAGCGATCTTGGTCTTCGGCGCGGACTGCGGAGGTGCCGTCATGGCGGCCCGGTCTCCTAGCTCGGTGGCGCGGATGAAAAATCGGCCCCACTATATCCGATCCGCCACGCGCGCACAGAGGCTTCGTTCGGGCCTTGAATGCTGGAGATACCGGCTGTCTGGAGGGCTTTCTAGTCGGCCGCGCAGCTCCGACGGCGAAAAAGACCGGCAAGCTCGTTTCGGAGGATGCCGCCAGTTCTGCCGAGACCAGCATCCGACGCGGTGCCTCGCCGAGCGGACTCCAGGTCGCGCGTGGCGATGATCTGCTCGGCGCAGCCGCAGCTTTCTCCGAGCGCGACCTTCTCATAATAGAATTTCTCGAAGCTGCCGGACTCGGCCATGTCTGCCTCTCGAACGTCACACGCAAGAGCATAGGCCGGGTCGATTGCCAGGAAAAGCCCGGTGCGAATTCCGAAGCGCCAGCGGCACGCACTCAAACGCGCGGCCCCGAAAGGCCGCGCGCCTGAGTCGTCTGTGCAACTGGAAAGACGAGGTTTACTCGGCCGCCTCGACGACCTGGTCGCTGAAGTAATCGATGAAGTCCTGGAGGTTCAGCAGCCGCGGACCGTCCTCGAAGCGTCCGCGGTCCGGGCGCTCGATGCGCACCGAGAACTGGACATGCGGGATGCCCAGAAAATCCTCGTTGATCTGCAAAACCTCAGCGGTTTCAACCTGCTGGCCGGGGCCGTAGTGGCGGAAAACCGCGCCTTCCTTAACCCGGTCTGCCCCCCGGTCGCGCTTGAACAGTAGATTTCGTCCTATCATGCTCATGGTGCGTTTCCGTGCCCCACGCCCATTCCTGTTTTTACCTGCTGACGACGACTTCCCCTTCGGCGCTTTGGTCTTTGACTGACACTCCCCTAAATCAGTCCGAGCCTCTGCTTTGATTCGTCATCGCAACCTACCCCACTAACTACACAATACATCAAACGAATCCAGTGCTCTGCGTTATCTTTGTGACATAATGTAATAAATTGTCGTATCTACTTAGAGGATTACCTTTCGGCTGTCACAGGCGCGACGGACTCGGTGAACCGCTGCTGGAAACACGACAGTGTGAGTGTGCGGCGGGATTCCATTCGCACCAGGTCGGCACGGGTCACGGTGAGGCGGTAACACACGTGCGGAATGCCCTGCCCGTCTGCCGAGACGAAGAGCACCTCGGCCGTTTCCACGACCTTGTGCGGCCCCCTGTAGCGATAGACCTCGCCCGGCCGCGGGTCGTGCCGCGGCGCTTGGCTGAAGGGCAAGGTTATGCGCTTCGGAATGATCGTTGCGGCTGTCATCGGACCGTGCCTTCCCCAACTGGATGGCACGCTGCCATCCGTTCGGGAAAGACTAGGACGCGCGCTCTTAAAGCCGCGTTAAGACAGCTTGCGCAGGGATTTCAGGACAGCGGGAATCTCCGGCGGCAGGTCTTCGGCGATCAGCCCCGGGCCCAGACGCGCAGCCGAGGCACCGTGCATCCACACGGCCGCACTGGCAGCTTCAAAGGCCGGCAGGCCCTGCGCCAGAAGACCAGCCACCATGCCGGCCAGCACATCCCCTGCCCCGGCGGTCGCCAGTTCGGGCGGCGCGCTGGCATTGATCGAGGCCCGTCCGTCAGGCGCGGCAACGACGGTATCCGCCCCTTTGAGCAGGACGACCGCGCCCGTTGCGTGCGCGGCGACCCGCGCCCTCGTCAGCCGGTCGCCCCCGACATCGGGGAAGACGCGGGCGAATTCCCCGTCGTGCGGAGTCAGCACGCAGTTGCCGGCCCGCGCAGCCGCCAGCGATGGCGCGTCGGCGGCGAACACGCTGAGCGCGTCGGCATCCAGCACCACGCCGCGTCCGCTCTGCAGCGCCGCAAGGGCGCGCTCACGGGTTGTCGCATTCACGCCGTTACCGGGGCCGATCAGCACCGCGTTCAGCCTGTGGTCCGACAGCAGGGCGTCGATATCCCCATCCAGGTCCAGCGACCGGGTGATCACGCTTGGCATATCCGAGGCGTAAATGGCGAGCGCCTCGCCCGGCGCGGCCACGCTCACCAGCCCGGCCCCCACCCGAAGCGCGCCGCGGCTGGCCAGCCGGGCCGCCCCCGTGACCTCGCTGCCGCCAACGATCAGCGCGTGCCCATAGTCGTACTTGTGGCTTTGCGGCCTGCGCCAGTTCAGCTTGCTGCGCCACAGCGCCGGCAGGTTCTCGAAACAGGCCGGCGCGATGTCCCGCAACACCTTGTCCGGAATGCCGATATCGGCCAGCACGACCTCTCCGGCGTGGGCCCGCGCGGGGTAGAGAAGATGGCCCGGCTTTTTGCGGAAGAAGGTCACCGTCAACGCCGCCTCGACGGCCACCTCGCCCACCAGTTCGCCGGTGTCGCCGGAAACCCCGCTCGGGACATCGACGCTCACCACTTGGAGCTTGCGAGCGCTACATCCTTCGGCGAGGTCGCGCGGCGCCCCCTCGAGCGGCCGGTCCAGACCGGCACCGAAGAGCGCGTCGATCACGAGTTTCGCGTCGTCCAGCAGCCCGGGGTCGAGCGCTTCAACCTCGCCCTCCCAGAGGCCGGCGTGATGCGCGGCGTCGCCCTTCAGCTTTCCGCGCTCACCCAACAGGCCGAGGCGAACCTTCCAGCCGGCCTCGCTCAGCAGCCGCGCCGTCACAAATCCGTCGCCACCGTTGTTGCCGGGACCGGCCAGTACGGCGACAGGGCGCGGAGACCAGCGCTCCTGGATGGCGCGGGCAATCGCGTGGCCGGCATTGTCCATGAGGTCCTTGCCGGGCGTGCCGGCTTTGACCGCCGCACGATCGGCGCGATACATCTCGTCGGTCGTCAGCAGCTCACAAGCCATTCCGCCTCCAAGGCCGCTTCCAAGGCCGCCAACAAGCCCTTGTCCAAACGCGTCTCCAAGAAAGCCGGAGCCGCTGAAACGCGACGCCGCAAATCAGTGCATGCCCTTGCGCAGCCGGTCAACGCTGGCGCGGGCCGCATCGCGCAGAAGGGTAACATCGCCGTCGGCGAGAACCAGCCGATAGCCATCGGCGAACAAGCGCTCTGCGGGGCGCTCGGCGGTCTGGATGCTGCCCAGCAATTTACCGGCGCGCGCAGCCGCCTGCTCGATCTTCAAAACAGCCTTGCGGACGTCGGGATGGTCGGGCTCTCCCGGGAAGCCGAGGCTGGCGGACAAATCGAAGGGCCCGATGAAGAGCATGTCCACGCCATCGACCTTCGCGATCTCCTCGATGCGCTCCACGCCCTCGCGGGTTTCGATCTGGCAGATGACCAGCAAATCCTCATTGATGCGCCTCAGGTAGGTTTGCCAGTCCGCGCCATAGTCGGCGGCGCGCACGACGCTCACCGCCATGCCCCGCTCTCCGTCCGGCGGGTAGCGGCACGCCCGCACCGCGGCCGCGGCCTGCTCGGCGTTGCTCACCGTCGGCACCATCACGCCGTCCACCCCGGTATCGAGGGCACGCTTCAGCCACACGGGATCGTTCGCCGGCACGCGCATCAACGGCGCACAGCGACGCCCCGCCACTGCCTGCATGAGGCCGATGGAATCGCGCATGGACGCCGGCCCATGCTCGAGGTCGATCATTACGCAGTCGTAGCCGGCCTGCGCGATAATTTCCGCCGCCATCGGGCTGCACAGCCACAGCCAGCAGCCGGCGGCCGGCTCGCCCGACTTCAGTCTGACTTTGAAGGGCTCGCGATCGTGCATGTTAGGCGTCTCCCTGAGGCTTGCCGTTACACCGCGGCGTTTGCCCGAGTGTAACGGAGACGCCGCCTAGCGCACGATCTTACAGAACGCGTCCGATTCTCCTGCCCGATATTCCCGGCAAAGGCCGGCCGCTTCGGCGCGGCTGGCGAAGGGTCCGGCCAGCACGCGGTAGAACACGTCGCCACCGCCGTGGCTGACCTCGCGCACCTGCAAATTGGCATTGCCGAGCGAGGACGCCCGTCCGCGGATGCCGGACCAGAAATTCTGTGCCGCGCTCGGCGAACGCGCGGATGCGAGCCAGACGTGGAAGCCGCCCGAGGCGGAAGTATTTGCAGTTTGCGTACGGGTCGGCGGCTCAGGGGCCGGCTCAGGTTCGGGTTCAGCGCGCGGTTCGGCTTCGGGCTCGGCTGCGGGCTCCGGCTCGGCCCTGGGCTCCGGCTCGGCGCTGGGTTCTGGCTGTGGTTCGATGGCCGTCGCAGTCTTGGTGCCGGACGCGGCTGTGGACGGCTGCGCCGTTTGCGTGGTGCCCGCCGAGGCCGAGGGCTCCTGCTCGATGACAGCGGCGGTGACGCCGATGCTGCGCAACTCCTCGGCATAGCGCCGGGCGTCGGGGTGGCCCTGCTCGCCCGCGCGTTCGTACCACGCCAGGGCTTTCTCCTGATCCTTCTGCGTGCCGATGCCCATGCGGTATAGTTGGCCGAGCGCGAACTGCGCATCCGCCAGCCCGCCCTGCGCCGCAGCCTCGAACCACTTGCGCGCTTCCCCCCGGTCTTCCTCGATGCCGGCGCCACGATAGTAGGCGAGCCCGAGATTGTATTCGGCCATGTGATGGTCCTGCTGCGCCGCCTGCTGCCACAGCTCGACGGCACGCCCCGGATTGCGCGGCACGCCACGGCCGCGCGCGTAGAGCAGGCCGAGATTGTTCTGCGCCGACGCCAGGCCCTTCTCGGCGGCCCGGCGATACCATTGCGCCGCTTCATCGACGTCCGGGTCGATGCCGCCGCCGCCGCGCTCCAGGATGACGCCGACACCGTATTCCGCGGCGGCGTCGCCGTCCTCTGCAAGCTGGCGCCAGATATTGTAGGCGGTCGAGAGGTCGCCGGATTCGAAAGCCCGCAGACCCTTCTCGTAGGACAAGCCCTGGGCGCCGGCCGGCGGCGCGGCCGCCAATACCACGACCGCGAGCGTTATGATCGCGATCCACAGGCTCCCCGAACTGCGCACGCTCAGCCTCATGGCCCTACCCTCGTTACCCAAAGCGAATCGGTTGAATTAAGCATTGCGCATTCACAACAAAAGAACAAGCCAAGCACTGCGCCGCACGGCCTTTTGCCCGCGCACTTCATCGCCGCCTGCCCATCTATACCGCAGGGCTTAAGATTCGGCGAATATTCGGTAAAGAGCAGAAGAAAAATACTTACTCCGCGTCCGTGAGATGGATCTCCACCATCATCTCATCGGCCAACGCTTCCAGGTCCTGACGGATCGCCTCGTCGCTCACGCCGTCGGGAACCTGAAGCCAGGCCTGCGCCCGGAAGAGTCTGCCGCCCGACATGGCGCCACTTTCGGTGTCGGTCGCCAGATCGTCGATGTTGATCTTACGCGCGGCCAGCACGTGGGCCACCTCGTGCACGATGCCGGGCCGGTCCTGCCCCATCAGCTCGATGCGCAGCCCCCGGTAGTCGGGCGTGCGCCCCGGGGGCTTGGCCGGCTCCAGGAGGATATGCAGGCCGCGTTCCGAGAGGCCGTCGAGCGCTTCGGCCAAGGCGTCGGCCTTGGCGTCCGGAACGGAAATCAGAACCGCGCCGGCGAACTGCCCGGAAAGCGCCGACATGCGCCCGTCGAGCCAGCTGCCGCCCGCCGCTTCGATCTCCGCCGAGATGATATCCACCAAGCCCGGCCGATCCTTGCCGACGACGGCGAGAACGAACTGCTTGGTCATGACACGTCCTTTCGATCGCAAGATCGGCAGCGGGCCGGTTCGCGCCGGCGACGGACTCACTTTGGCACCGAATCGAACGCGATCACAACAGGATGCTGATCGCGGACGCGGGCGCGTGAACGTCCGCCGGCGATGCTGGCAAAGCAGCGCATGTCCGCTTAATGGTTCGGGCCCGGTATCGCGGCGGTGGTCACTGAAATCCGCAGTAATTGACCTCGAAGGTGCGCTCGAGTTCGTGGACATAGAGGCGGAAGGGCTCGTCGGTGACGGAGACGGCCCAGCCGAGTTCCTCGGTCTGACAGAGATAGGCGATACGGCCTTGATCGGCCGTCACCTCGACCGAGACCTCCGCGCAGATGCCGAAGTCGCCCCAAACGCTCTCCAGGTCCGTCTGGAAGACCCGGCCGTCCGCCGTCTCCAGACAGACAAGCTGCTTCGAGGGTGTGGCCGCTGTCAGCAAGACAACAGCGCCCGCCGCAAGAATGTGTCGTAGCATGAACCTAACCTAAGCACTCTGCGCGCCGAACTTGCACAAAGGGTGGAATGGCCGCGATTCAGCAACGCTAGCAGCCGCGGCCGATCGATGCCACGTACGCCGACAGGTTGGCGGCGGCGCGCTTTGCGGGGTGTTCCAATTCGACGCAAGCATCCCACGTTCAAGAGTCGAACACGATCGAGCATCACTGGGCCGAGCGCCACCGGTCCAAGCAAGATAGGTGAGAAAATGACGACCGACCACGGGTCCGTAAGGACGCTTTCAATCGTAGCTGCGGCGGGACTAAGCGCGGCGCTTCTGGCGGCGTGCAGTCAGCTTGCCGGCGATGGCCATCCCGATAGGGTCTTGGTCGCGGCGGACACCTATGCCGAAGCGCGCACCCGCGCCGACAGGCAGTGCGCGAACCGCGGCAAGGAGGCCGTCTATCGGGGCGCCAGGTACGCGGGCGCCGGCACCGGCCCGCCGCCGTGGAGCGACCATTACACGGCGGTGTACGATGGGGTCACTTCCGGGACCGACCGCCCGCGCTTCGCTTTTACCTGCGAGTGACGGCGCCGTAAGAGCGCCGGCGACGCGAACCTGCGTCGGCCGACCGGGTATGCCCGGTGCGTCAGCGGAAATGCAAAAGGCCCGGCCGCCGGTAACGGCCAAGCCCTGTGAAATGATGGGGTGGCTGACCGGATTTGAACCGGCGACCTCCTGGACCACAACCAGGCGCTCTAACCGACTGAGCTACAGCCACCACAATGCCGCGCTGAGCGGCGCTCAAGAGCGTCGTATTCGAGGCAGGCTCCGTTTACTCCTGCCCATGCACGGCGTCAAGCGTACGCCCTGCCGGCCGTGCGGTGCCCGCTTGCCCGAGACCGCCGCGACGGCTTAGCCTTTGCGCAGTATCGTCACTGCCGCAAGAGACAGTAGAGCCATGCCATCGACTGGAACCGCCGCACAACCGGCGACCGCGCCCGTTCTGAGCGCCGCCATGTCGCGCCTGGGCACCGAAAGCGCGTTCGAGGTGCTGGCCCGGGCCAAGGCCCTCGAAGCTCAGGGCAAGTCCATCATCAATCTGGGCATCGGCCAGCCAGACTTCCAGACGCCCGAACATATCGTCGAGGCGGCGGTGCAGGCGCTGCGCGACGGCCACCACGGATATACGCCGGCCAACGGCATCCCACCCCTGCGCGAAGCGGTGGCGGCCGACCTGCACCGGCGCCACGGGGTCGAGGTCGACCCGGCCACGGTGCTGATCGTTCCGGGTGGCAAGGTGACGATGTTCTTCGCCGTGCTGATGTTCGGCGAGCCGGGCGCCGAGATCATCTATCCGAACCCGGGATTCCCGATCTACGAATCCGTCATCAACTTCTCCGGCGCGATGCCGGTGCCGCTGCCGCTTCGCGAAGAAAACGACTTCGCCTTTTCCGCCGACGAGCTGCTGAGCCTGATCACGCCGCGCACCCGACTGATTATCCTGAACAGCCCCGCCAACCCCACCGGCGGCGTCACCCCGCGCGAGGAGATCGACAAGCTTGCCGCCGGCCTGGCGGCGCATCGCGAGGTGGCCGTCATGTCGGACGAGATCTACAGCTGCATGCTCTATGACGGCCGGGAGCACGCCAGCCTTCTGGCCTATCCGGACTTGCGCGACCGGGTGATTCTGCTGGACGGCTGGAGCAAGACCTACGCCATGACCGGCTGGCGGCTGGGCTATTCCGTCTGGCCACGGGCAATGATCGAGCCGGCGACGCGCCTGGCCATCAACTGCCATTCCTGCGTCAACGCCGCCGCACAGTTCGCCGGACTGGCCGCACTGACCGGTCCGCAGGAGCCGGTGCACGAGATGGTCGCCGCCTTCGACGAGCGGCGGCGCGTCATCGTCGACGGCTTGCGGCGCATCGCCGGGCTGTCCTGCGCCGAGCCCGGCGGCGCCTTCTACGCCTTCCCCAACATCTCTGGCACCGGGCTCGACGCCAAGGCCGTGGAAACGGCATTGCTGGAAGACGCCGGTGTGGCCACGGTGGCCGGCACATCCTTCGGCGCCTATGGCGAAGGCTACCTGCGCCTTTCCTATGCCAATTCCACGGCGAACATCCGGGAAGCCCTTTCGCGCATCGAGGCCTGGCTGGCCGCCCGGCGCGCGGCCTGATCGGCGCAACCCGACTGCCGGGCCGGCCGGCATCTGCCTAAATCTTGGGCAGCGCCGCGCCTGTCATTTCAGCAGCGCCCAGCCAACGCCCGTCTAACCTCTTGCAAGCGGCTGCCGCCGTTCTGGCACGAACCTTGCTTGCACCTAATTCGAGACGCCCGGACGCTTGCGCCGTGGCCCACGTGGGCTGCGGCCACGCCCCGGCGCTCTTTGGCAAACTCTCATCCGGCGGAAGACATGAAGAAGATCGAAGCCATCATAAAACCCTTCAAGCTCGACGAGGTGAAAGAGGCCCTGCACGAGGTGGGCATCAAGGGAATCACCGTCGTCGAGGCCAAAGGTTTCGGCCGCCAGAAAGGCCACACCGAGCTCTACCGCGGGGCCGAATACGTCGTCGACTTCCTGCCCAAGGTCAAAGTCGAGGTGGTTCTCGAGGAAAACCTCGTGGAGCGAGCCGTCGAGGCGATCCAGCAGGCCGCGCACACCGGCAGGATCGGCGACGGCAAAATCTTCGTCTCGTCTGTCGACGAAGCGATCCGCATCCGCACCGGCGAACGCGGAGCCGAAGCCGTCTAGCGCCGCGAGCGCACGCGAAATTCCGGCCGCCTGCCCGCTGAAGCAGCCCGCCGGCCAACCCGAACAATCAGTCTATCAACGGAGAACCGCAAAATGTCAGATAGCAAAACCGTTCTCGAAATGATCAAGGAGCAAGACGTCAAGTACGTCGATTTCCGCTTCACCGACCCACGCGGCAAGTGGCAGCACGTCGCGCAGCATGTCAGCACGGTCGACGAGGAGCTGCTCGAGGAAGGCATCATGTTCGACGGCTCGTCGATCGCCGGCTGGAAGGTGATCAACGAGTCCGACATGAGCCTGAAGCCGGACCTGTCCACCGCCGTGATGGATCCCTTCGCAGCGCAGCCGCAGCTCATCCTCACCTGCGACGTTCACGAGCCCTCCACCGGCCAGCCCTACGAGCGCGACCCCCGCTCCACCGCCAGGCGCGCGGAAGCCTATCTGGGCTCGACCGGCGTGGGCGACACCGCCTGGTTCGGCCCGGAGGCCGAGTTCTTCGTCTTCGACGACGTCCGCTTCGCAGTGGATGCCCACCACAGCTTCTATCGCTTTACCTCTGAGGAAAGCCCCCACATGGCCGGCGAGGAGATCGAGGAAGGCAATCTCGGCCACCGTCCGCGCATGAAGGGCGGCTACTTCCCGGTCCCGCCGGTGGACCAGGGCCAGGACCTGCGTGCCGAGATGGTCACCGTGATGGAGGAGATGGGCGTCAGCGTCGAGAAGCACCACCACGAGGTCGCGCCCTCGCAGCACGAGCTGGGCATCAAGTTCGACACGCTGGTCAAGTGCGCCGACAACATGCAGGTCTACAAGTATGTGGTCCACAACGTGGCGCACGCCTACGGCAAGACTGCGACCTTCATGCCCAAGCCGGTCTATGGCGACAATGGCTCGGGCATGCACACGCACCAGTCGATCTGGAAAGACGGCAAGCCGACCTTCGCCGGCGACGGCTATGCCGGCCTCAGCGAGACGGCGCTGCACTACATCGGCGGCATCATCAAGCACGCGCGCACGATCAACGCGTTTTCCAACCCGACGACGAACAGCTACAAGCGTCTCGTCCCAGGGTTCGAAGCGCCGGTGCTGCTGGCCTATTCGTCACGCAACCGTTCGGCCTCGTGCCGCATTCCGCATTCCGGCAGCCCCAAGGGCAAGCGCGTGGAGATCCGCTTCCCGGATCCGTCCGCCAACCCCTACCTGGCCTTCGCGGCAATGCTGATGGCGGGCCTGGACGGCATTCGCAACAAGCTGCATCCAGGCGACGCCATGGACAAGAACCTCTACGACCTGCCGCCGGAGGAGCTGAAGGACGTGCCGACGGTCTGCGGCTCGCTGCGCGAGGCGGCCTTCGCGCTGGAGTCCGATCACGACTTCCTGCTGCAGGGCGACGTCTTCTCGAAGGACCAGATCGAAGGCTACCTCGAGCTCAAATGGGAAGAGATCTACACCTTCGAGCACGCGCCGCACCCGGTCGAGTATCATCTCTACTACTCGGTTTGATCCGCGGACATCCGATAAAACCAAGGGCCGCCCCAACCGGGCGGCCCTTTTTCTATCCGGTCGGCGCGACGCCTGCGCCTAGCGCTCCAGCGTCACCGTGACTTCCCGGCCGCCATAGCCGTGCTCGCTGTCGTGGGCGCGCACCCGCACCTGCGTCATACCTTCGGGCACCTCCACACCACCCAGCGAGCGGGTGAAGGGCTGCTCGTTCTCGTGCGGGTGATGCAGCACCCGGGTTCCCAGGACCGTACCGTCGGGGGCCAGCACGTCCCACTTGTCGGCATAGTGGTCCCACCCTTCGTCGGCGTGCTCCACCGTCACGCTGAAGCGCCATGTGCCGCCGCCGAGCGGGACGGCCTGCACTTCGAGCACGTCGGCCTCGCCGGCCTGCGCCGCCGGCGGAACGACAAGCGCTGCGAGCGTCAGAACCGCTGTCAAAAATCGTGTTTTCATCGCGCTACCATGGCAAAGCCGTGCGCGCCGCGGCCAGTGACGATTGCGTGAAAAGGCCCTCCGGGGGCGCCGCTCAGGCGCTCAGCCATCTCCGACCTGCCGGGGCCGGCCTTCGTCATCGATGGCGACATAGACGAAGTGGCCTTCGGTGACCTTCACCTGCTCGCGCGTGCCGCGCCGGTCGGCCCAGGTTTCGATGCGCACCGTCAGCGAGGTGGTGCCGACCCTCGCCACCTCGGCGTAGCAGGACACGAGGTCGCCGATGAAGATTGGCTTGTGAAACCGCAGGCTCTCCACGGCCACGGTGGCGATCCGTCCGCCGGCGCGCGCCTGCGCCGGCACCGCGCCGGCCAGGTCCATCTGCGCCAGCACCCAGCCGCCGAAGATGTCGCCGTTGGGATTGGCGTCCGCCGGCATGGCCAGGGTGCGCAGCGCGGGCGACGTTTGCGGCGGCTTTTCCTTTTGCGGCTCGCTTGCGGCCATCCGGACCTCACAATATCTGGTATTTCTTTTCCGCCGATCTACCGCATCTTCTTGCGTGCGGGCAAGTGGACTTCCTATAATGGCGATATGTCCGATCTCTTCCAGACTCTTGCCCGCAAGGACGATTACACCGCCAAGGACATCGAAGTCCTGGAAGGCCTGGAGCCCGTGCGCCGGCGGCCAGGCATGTACATCGGCGGCACCGACGAGCGGGCCCTGCATCACCTCGTCGCCGAGCTTCTCGACAACGCGATGGACGAGGCCGTGGCCGGCCACGCCAGCCGCATCGAGATGGACCTCGATGACGGCAACAGGGTGACCATCCGCGACAACGGCCGCGGCATTCCCACAGACCCGCACCCGAAGTTCAAGGACAAGTCGGCGCTGGAAGTGATCCTGACCACGCTGCATTCCGGCGGCAAGTTCTCCGGCAAGGCCTACGCGACCTCCGGCGGCCTGCACGGCGTAGGGCTTTCGGTCGTCAACGCGCTGGCCTCCGAGCTGGTAGTCGAGGTGGCGCGCGATCGCAAGCTGTGGCGGCAGAGCTATGCGCGCGGCACACCGACCACGAAGCTCGAGGATGCCGGCAGCGCCCCCAACCGCAGGGGCACCACGGTAAGTTTCCAGCCCGACCCGGAGATCTTCGGAGAGGGCACCCGCTTTCTGCCTGCGCTGCTGTTCCGGATGGCGCGCTCCAAGGCCTATCTTTTCAAGGGCGTGGAGATTCGCTGGTCCTGCGCGCCCTCGCTCATCGCCGAAGGCGACAGCGTGCCCGAAAGCGCGACGCTGCATTTTCCCGACGGTCTGCGGGACTTTCTGGCGCACGATCTCGGCGCGCGCAAGACGATTACCCCGGAGCCCTTCGCCGGCGAGGCCAAGCTGCCGGACGACAAGGGCCGGCTTGAATGGGCGATCACCTGGCCGCTGGACGAAAACGGCTTCCTGCACTCCTACTGCAACACGGTGCCCACCCATCAGGGCGGCACGCACGAACAAGGCATGCGCCAGGCCATGCTGCGCGCGCTCAAGGCCTATGGCGAGATGCTGGGCAACCGCAAGGCCGGGCAGATCACCGCCGATGACATCATGGGCGGCGCGGCGGCGCTGCTCTCCGTGTTCATCCGCGAGCCGCAGTTCCAGGGCCAGACCAAGGAAAAGCTCGCCAGCCCCGAAGCCACGCGGCTGGTCGAGACGACCCTCAAGGACCACTTCGACCACTGGCTCTCCGGCCATCCGGAACGCGCACGGGTGGTGCTCGAACGCGTCGTCGAGCGGGCCGAGGAGCGCCTGCGACGTCGGCAGGAGAAGGAACTCAGCCGCAAGACCGCAACGCGCAAGCTGCGCCTGCCCGGCAAGCTGGCCGACTGCGCGCGCAACCGGTCGGACGGCACGGAGATTTTCCTGGTAGAGGGCGATTCCGCCGGCGGATCGGCCAAGCAGGCGCGCAACCGGGACACCCAGGCCGTGCTTCCGCTGCGCGGAAAGATCCTCAATGTCGCCAGTGCCTCGACCGACAAGCTAAAGCAGAACCAGGAGCTCACCGACCTGATCCAGGCCCTCGGCTGCGGCACGCGCGGACAGTTCGATCCCGAAAAGCTGCGCTACGAGCGCGTCATCATCATGACCGACGCCGACGTCGACGGCGCGCATATCGCTTCGCTGCTGATGACGTTCTTCTACCGCGAGATGCCCGGCCTGATCGAAGCCGGGCGGCTGTTTCTCGCCCGTCCCCCGCTCTATCGGCTGACCCGCGGGGCGCAGAGCGTCTATGCCATGAACGATGCCGAAAAGGACCGGCTGCTGGAAGAACACTTCACCGGTCGAGGCAAGGTTGAAGTGAGCCGATTCAAGGGCTTGGGAGAAATGCCTCCGGCGCAACTGAAGGAAACGACGATGGACCCGAAACGCCGGACGCTGCTGCGCGTGGGTGTCGTCTCCACGGACGACCCGGAGCCGGAAGCCGGCATGCGCGAGACCTCCGGCCTCGTCGAACAATTGATGGGCCGCAAGCCGGAGGCGCGCTTCGCCTTCCTGCAGGAACGCGCGCGATTCGTTTCCGACGAGAACCTCGACCTCTGATGCGACCTTTCCTCGCAGACCGGGCCGCATTGTGGCCGGTCCCGCTGCACCTATATCCATCCTATTAGACACACGTGTTAGACACACGTGCTGGCGCGCGGCCCCGTCATCGTGCGCACATCGATGCGGCCTATCCCCGAGAACGGCGAGGATCGAGAAGGTGACTGTTCGGTTTGTCCTGGTCGCGGCAACAATGACCGCTTTGCTCGGCGCCTGTGCGTCCGGCTTTGAGGGCGGCACCTTCGTGCGGCAGCCCTTCTTCTCCTCCTACGACAACAGCATGCTGCGCTATACAGCGGGCCGCGGCGGCATGCTGGTGCAGACGATCGGCAACCCCTTCGAGGCGCCTCCGAGGGAGGTATCCCGCATCGTCGCCGGGCACATGGAAGGCGCGCAATTCGGCCCGCGCATGCCGTTCTTCTCGACGCCCCCTGAAGGCTTCGGATCGATCTACCGGATGCGCGTATCGCTGAATACGACGATGACCGCCCAGGCCATCTGCCGGCGCGAAAGCACGGCGCAGAAGACCGCGCCTTCGCGGCAACGCGGGGCGCAACGCGTCGATGTGGTCATGGCCTTCTGTTCCGGAGAGAAGAGAATTTCCTCGGTGCGCGGTTACGCCACCGGCGTGAATGGACCGCGCGATCCGAAGTTCCGCTCGCTCTTGCGGATCATGACCAAGGTGATCCTGCCGCAACGCGACCCGCACAGAATCGGTAACGGCCACGGCGAGGATTTTGACAGATGACGAAGACGGCTTATTCCTTTGCCCGCATCAAGACAGCGGTTGCATCGGCCTTCGCCGGGCTGCTGCTTGCAGGCTGCGCGCTGCCGCAAGCAGGCACGGTGGTCACCTCTCCCTTCTTTTCCTCCTACGACGTATCGATGGTCGGCGCCGCCGGGGGCGGCGGCGGTCTTCTGGTGGAAACCTTCGGCAACCCATTCGAGGCCCCGAAGGCCGAGGTCGCGCGCACCGTGGCCAAGCATATGGAGGGCGCCAATGCCGGACCGGCCGTCCCCTTCGTCTCTGAAAAGCCGGAGGGGGTCAGTCCGCTCTACCGCCTGCGCGTCGGCCTGAACGCCGGCATCAGCGCGGAAGGACTCTGCCGCGCCGAAGGCCCCGGCCAAGAAGCCGCCCAACAGAGCGCGGGCGCACAGCGCATCGACGCGGTCATGGCCTTCTGCTCGGGCGAAAAGAGGATTTCCTCCGTGCGCGGACACGCGAACGGCATCACCGGGCCGGAAGACCCGACCCTGCGCTCGCTCCTGCGCATCATGACCGGCGAGATCCTGCCGCAGCGTGATCCAAACCGCATCGGCAACGGCGACGGCGACGGGGATTTCGAGTAAGCAACGCTGGACCGAAGCCACGAATAGGCGTCAATCCGGCTGCGCATCCATCCAGGCGCGCATGGCCTGGCTGACTTTCTCCGGCTGTTCCATCGGCGCCAGATGGCCGCAACGCTCGACGATCTTCAGCCGGGCATGACGGATGCCCGCAGCCATTTCGCGGTGCAGATCGGGTGGCGTGAGCGCATCCTCGGCGCCGCAGAGGACCAGCGCCGGACAGCTGATCCTTGCCAGCGTCGGGCGGCTGTCGGGGCGTCCCATGATGGCCTTCTGCTGCCGCA